>JBIOYO010000321.1:0-2080 GCA_044870175.1 Nocardioidaceae bacterium
ACCAGCAGCGCGTAGACCTCCTGTTCGATCCCGGCCGGGGTGCGGGCGCGGAGCACTCGCCCGCCCAGGATGGTGGACTTCAGTTCCAGGTAGGCGGTCTCGATCTCCCAGCGTTCGTGGTAGAGCCCGATCAGCTCGGCCGCGGGGTAGGCGTCCGGGTCGAGCCGGGTGGTCGCGAGCCGGTAGACGCCGGTGCGCTGTCCGGCCGAGGTCGAGATGGTGATCTGGCACTCGATCACCCGGACCCGGGTCGGGCCGAGGAGGGACAGGTAGGAGCCGTCGCGGTAGCGGGCCAGCACCGGCATCGTGCGGCCGGTCTTGCAGCGGACCAGCACCTCGGCGCCGGTTGCGGCGCCCGCGCCACCAGGTGCCGTGCTGGCGACCGGGTGCCGGGCCGCGGAGCAGCTCGAAGACCCATCGCAGCGGCGCCGGCCCGACCCGGCGGCGGGCCTGCGCCAACGCGCTGGCGGTCGGTGCCGCCGTCCGCGATCGTCCAGGCCGGCGGTGAGCATGCGCCACACGCCCCGATAGCCGACCTCGGGGAACAGGCAGCGGCGAGGAGGAGGTAGACCACCACCCGCGACGGCAGATCCCGCAGCCGCCGCTGGACGGCGTGGGTCTGGGCCAGCGCCGCGTCGACCATCTCGAACGGCAGCAGCTGGGTCAACTCACCCAGATGGCCCGGCGCGAACGGGTCCCCGCCAACACGGCGCTCGCGAGGACGGACATGCCGGATGAGACCATGAGCAGGCAACGGAGCTCCCGGGGAAGTAGAAGCTTCTTGGTCGTTGCCTCTCTACCCCGGAGCTCCGTTGCACCCACAGCCACGACACGCCCACCGACGCACTCGGACAGCAACGTGCTGTGTATCGGCGGGAAGATCATCGGCTCGGCGCTGGCCATGGCGGTGGTGGAGACGTGGATGAGGACCGACTTCGCCGCCGGCGAGCCGAAGTACGCCCGCCGCGTGGCCAAGGGCCGGGAGATCGCCGAACGCCACCTCGTTCCCCTCGACAGGCTGTGACCCTGCCTCACCACCAGCCCTGGCGGTGCGCCCAGCGCAGCAGCAGCAGGCTGATCGCGATCATCACCAGGACGACGAACCCGAGCTCGACGTAGTGCGTGCTGGTGCTGACGATCACGTTCATGCCGTAGACCGACGCGATCGCGGTGACCGGGAGGGTGACCGCGGCGATCACGGCGAGGCGCTCCATGGCCACGGTCATCTTGGTGTGCACCTTGGTCTGGTAGAGCTCGATGACGCCGAACAGGAAGTGCGACTCACCGTCGGCCAGGGACTGCACGCGGGCGAACTGGTCGGCGAGGTCGCGGGCGAGGTGGGCGTCCTCGTCGTCGGCCATCCGGCGGATCGACGCCATGCGCAGCCAGATGTCGCTGCACTGCGCGGCCATCGTGCGCGTGGTGAGCAGCTCGTGCCGGATCAGGAACATCGTCTCCAGCAGCACCTCCGGATCGCGCAGCTGGGACTCCATCACCTGCTGCTCCAGGCCGGGCAGCTTCTGCGCCACCTCCTGGATCACCGCGCTCTGCCGTCGCGCGACCGCGGAGGTGATCGCGTACGACAGCTCGGCCGGGGTGCTGGGCCGGAACCGGCCGCCCTCGATCCGCGCCAGCACGCCGCCCGTCTCCTCCAGGGCGAGGGCCGGGTCGACGTCGGGGCTGATCGGGCCGTGCACGGTGACCAGGTACCGCGACGCGACCACCTGGTCGAGCTCGAGCAGGTGCACGTGCCCCGCGACGCCCAGCGACGGCGACTGCGTGGTGACGAAGACATGGTCGTCGTACCCGTGCACCCTCGGGATGAAGTTGCGCTGCCGGCACGCCTCGATCACCCGTTCGTGGCAGCCCAGCCCGCGCAGCACCGCGTCGCAGTCGGCGTCCCACTGCGGTACGTCGATCCAGAAGAACCCGTCGTCGTGGGCGAACAGCCCGACCACGTCGTCGGGCTCGCGCAGGTGAGCGCCCTCGGCGTCCACGAACCGGACCTCCACGCTGGTCAGGGTGACAGGGGCGGTGCCGCTCGGCAACGACCCACATGCCCACGGTGGCGCCCACGGTG
>JBIOYO010000322.1:0-4878 GCA_044870175.1 Nocardioidaceae bacterium
CGCGGCCGCCAGCCCGAGGGCCACCGACAGCCCCGCGACCCCGGCGCCGACGACGAGGACGTCGACGGACCTCTCGTTCACTCACCGCTCCCGGGGCTGCCGATGGCGATCATGCGCTCGACGGCCCGCCGGGCGCGGGCGGCGACCTCCGCAGGGACCCGGACCTCGTCGCGGCCCTCCCTGAGCGCGCGAACCAGCAGCTCCGGCGTGGTCATCTTCATGAACCGGCACGACGCCTTGGGGTTCATGGCGACGAACCGGGTCGTCCGGTTCACCGTCCGGAGCTGGTGCAGCATGCCGACCTCGGTGGCCACCAGCGCGGTGCCCCCGGTCATGCCGCGGGCGGCGTCGACCATGCCTCCCGTCGAGACGATCCGCGTCCGGCCCGCCGGCAGCTCACCCTCGCCGGCGAGCCAGAGGGTCGAGGTCGCGCACCCGCACTCGGGATGGACCAGCAGCTCCGCACCGGGGTGGGCGGCGACCTGGCGGCGTACGTCGGCGGGGGTGATGCCCGCGTGGACGTGACACTCGCCCATCCACACGGAGATGTTCGAGCGTCCCGTCACGCGACGGACGTGGGCGCCGAGGAACTGGTCGGGAAGGAACAGCACGGGCGTGTCCTCGGGCACGGACCGGACCACCTCGACGGCGTTCGAGGACGTGCAGCAGACGTCGGACTCGGCCTTGACCGCGGCGCTGGTGTTCACGTACGCCACCACGACGGCGCCGGGGTTCTCCGCCTTCCACGCACGCAGCTGGTCAGCGTCGATGGTGTCGGCGAGGGAGCACCCCGCCTGGTTCGTCGGCACCAGCACGGTCTTGTCCGGGCTCAGGATCTTCGCGGTCTCCGCCATGAAGTGGACGCCGCAGAAGACGATGGTGCGCGCGTCCGTCGCCGCCGCCACCCGGGACAGCGCGAGGGAGTCCCCGACGTGGTCGGCGACGTCCTGGATCTCCGGACGCATGTAGTTGTGCGCCAGCACGACGGCGTCGCGCTCGACGGCGAGTCGCCGGACCTCGTCCTGCCACGTCCCGACGGTCACAGCGGGCATGAGGCCCTCCAGGTTTTCGACTGAGCGGCGATAACTAGCGGTACGACGATAGCATGAGCCGTCGTGAGCACCTCACGCAGCCCGCACCCGCGCGAGGACCCCTTCCCGGCGTACCCGCACGAGGTCCTCGCGGTGGTGCTCTCCGTGCGCCGCGACCGGCTCTCGGTGCTGCTCTGGCGCCGTGGGCGGACGCCGCACCGGGACCGATGGGCACTGCCCGGCGGGGGCGTGCTCCCGACCCAGCGCCTGCGGGAGGCGATCACGGCGCACCTGGCCGCCAAGGTCGACGTCCGTGACATCGCCTGGCTGGAACAGGTGGCCACGCACAGCAGGGTCGACCGGGACCCGCGGGGGCGCGTGCTCGCGACCGGCTACCTCGCGCTGCTGCCGGCGGACCTCGAGCCCGCACTCCCCGACGACACCGCGTGGTTCGAGCTGCGGGCCCTGCCGCCCACGGCCTTCGACCACCACTACTTCATCGACGCCGCGTCGGCCCGTCTCCGGGCCAAGCTGAGCTACACCAACATCGGCTTCGCGCTCGCACCGCCGGAGTTCACCATCCAGCGGCTGAGGGACATCGTCAGCGCCTCGCTCGGCTACCAGGTCGACCCGACAAACCTGCACCGGGTGCTGACCCGCCGGGAGATGATCGAGCCCACCGGCGCCAAGTCGCCGCCGGGACGGGCCGGCGGGCGTCCCGCCGCGGTGTTCCGGTTCCGTGAGCGCACGCTCGTGGAGACCGACCCCTTCGCCGTGCTCCGGCCACCCAGACCCGGCCAGATGTCACCTTCCCCGTAGGGCATCGCCCCCGCGGACGGGCCCCGCGGACGGGCCGTCAGAGGCCCGGAAGGCCGTGGAGGAGGCCCTGCACCACGTCGTACGTCGAGCGGTCAGCGGCGGAGACCAGTCCCACGGGTGGCTCGAGCTGGGGCCGGTAGGGAGCGCCGTGGAAGGTGCCGACGAAGCCACCGGCCTCGGCGAGCAGCAATGACCCAGGCACGTGGTCCCAGGGCTTGGCTCGCCAGTAGAGCGCGTAGTCCGCGTCCCCCTCGACCAGGCGCGGGTAGTCCACACCGCAGCAGACCCAGGTCAGGTCGAGCGCGCGCAACGCGCCGACCGCCCGGCCCACCCAGCTGCGCCGGGAGGTGATGCCGCGCAGGTCCTCTGTGCCCGGTGGCCGGAACAGCCTCCGGCCGTCGCACCAGGCGCCCGCGCCCCGCTCCGCGACGTACCCCCGCTGGTGCTGCGGCTGCCAGATCCAGCCGCGCACCACCTCACCATCGCTGAGCTCCCCGACCATGACCGCGTGGTCGGGCGAGCCTCGGACGAAGTTCCTGGTGCCGTCCACGGGGTCGACTGTGAAGGCGTGCTCGGCTGCCCGGAACCTGCCGAGCAGCGTGGCGTCCGAGGCCGAGGCCTCCTCGCCGAGCACCAGAGCCTCGGGGTAGGCGCGCCGCAACGCCTCGGTGATCCGCGCCTCCGCCTCATGGTCGGCCACCGTCACCAGGTCGCCGGGCCGCTTCTGCGTGACCTCTCCCGCCGCCAGGGCACGGAACCGCGGCGTGACCACCTCGTCCGCGACCTCCCTCAGCAGGGCGAGTACGTCGTCGGTCTCCACCAGCGTCTCCTACCGACCCGGTCGCGGCACGACGCGGATGAACCGCGCCTGCGACACGTCGGCCGACGACGTCTCGGCGACCCGGTTGGCCAGCGCCAACGCGTCCTCGCCCCGGCCGCTGTCGGGCTCGAGCACCAGGCGCTCGTCACTGCGCTCCACGACCCGGGCGTGGGACAGCGTACGGGCCACCTCGTCGAGGGTGCCCGGCGCGGACGCCTCCACGCGCACCTGCGGCAGCACCGCGACCAGGCTGCCATCCTCGGTGCGGAACACCGGATGCACCCCGGACGCGGTCGCCACCGCCTCCCCCAGCGCCCGCTCGGCCTCGGCGAGCGGCACGAGCAGCAGGGAGCCCGACAGCAGGAGGCCCTTCCCGCGAAGGCCGCGCGCCGGCACCGTACACCCCGTCTCGGAGTCCAGGTCGACGACGACCTGGTCCGAGGGCAGGAGGGGGATCTTCCGGCCCCCTGCCCAGTAGTAGCTGCCGCCGGTGGCCACCGGGTCAGAGCCTCCGGGCTGCCCTGAGGGCGGCGAAGGCGTTCAGCCGGCCGTGACCGGTCCGCGGGTTCCAGCCGGGCTTTCCCGTGCCGATGTGGTCGGCGGTCCTGGCGAGGACGTCTCGGACCGCGGCCTCGGTGAGGTCGGGGCGCGCCGAGAGGACCAGCGCCGCCGCGGCGGCCACGAACGGCGTGGCCGCCGAGGTCCCGTTGAAGTCAGGAGTCAACTGCCGGCGGCTGTAGCCGCGCCGCCCGGCGATGTCGGTCGTGAGGATGCCGACCCCCGGCGCCATGAGGTCCAGGCCCCTGCCGATGTTGCTGCCCCACCAGGTCTCCCCGTCCAGGGACCGCGTCGTCTTGCGCTGGTCCCACTGGTTCGAGGCGCCGACGGTGAGCACCTCGGGCAGGTCGCCGGGGTACTGCACCGGGCCCTGCGCGTTGCCCGCGGCGACCACGACGACCGCACCCTTGCCACGGCGGCCGCGCTGGCGGGCCCGGCGGAACGCCGCAGTGATCACGTCGACCGGCGGGCCGCCGCCCCAGCTGTTGGACAGCACGTCGGCCCTGCCCTGACGCCAGCACCAGTCGATGGCGTCGGCGGTGTTGAAGTCGTCGAAGATCCAGCCGTCCCCGCCGTCCCCCTTGGCGATGCGTGCCGCCACCAGGCTGACCGCCGGCGCCAGGCCCTTGGCCTTGGCCCCGCGCGACACCGCGATCCCGGCGCAGGCCGTGCCGTGGGCGTCGTCGCCGTCGGGGCGCGCGGTGGGATGCCCGTCGACGAAGTCGCGCTCCGCGGCGACCGCGGCCTTGAGGTACGGGTGCGGGGTGTCGACACCCTCGTCGAGCACCGCCACCCTGATCGCGGCGTCCCCGGTCGTGACCGTCCAGGCCGCCTCGGCGGCGACGTCGGCGCCGACCACCCCCGTCGTACCGTCGTTGTCCAGGCCCCACTGCCCAGGTGGGGCGCCCGAGCCGATACCGGGACGCTGGACCAGCCGGAGGAAGTTCGGGTGCGCCCCCTCCACCACGCCGCGCTCGACCAGCTGCCGCGAGAGCCGAGTGCCGAGCGCGGCGGGGTCCCGCGCGCCGCCCGGTACGGCGACCAGCACCTTGCCGTCACTGCCCTCCTGGACAACTGTCGCCCCGAACTCCTGTCGCGCCCACCGCAGCTCCGCCCTCGTGGCCCCCAGCACGGTGACCGTGTCAGTGGGGATCACGGCGGTCTCCCCGGGCCCGACAGGCTGGATCGTGACCCGGGAGTCCGAGACCTCGGCGAAGCGCGCCAGCACGGAGGCGGGCTGCGCGGCGAGCAGGCTCAGCACCTGGCTGGCTCGCGCCTGCGGCCGCGCCCCGAACTCCATGCGTCCGCCGTCCGGTTCGCGCCGCGTCTGCCGGGCCACGTACAGCCCCTGCACCTGCACGCGGACCTTCTTGTCACCGCTGTAATAGACCAGCTCCTGAGCCATGGCAGCCCTCCGCTCCGAGGTTCGCCCACTACCCTCGCATGCCTCCCGGTCGCGCGGTCCTGACAGGTGCTGCCTACGCTGGACCGGCGTGCCGACGACGGCGACGGCCGGGTCCGCGCGTGAACGACGACATCCGCGACGAGAGAGGCGGCGCAGTGCCCTCCACGAACCCCTTGACCAGCTCGATCGGCAAGCTCCGCGACGCTGCGGTCGGCGCTCTGAAGGACCCGAAGGGTACGACGGAG
>JBIOYO010000323.1:0-2349 GCA_044870175.1 Nocardioidaceae bacterium
ACATCCTCCGCGACGGCGCCCGCCGCATCCAGGAGCTGGGCGTGAGAGCCGAGATGGAGATCTTCGACACCGGCCACCTCTGGCTCGCCCGGAGGCTGGTCGAGGAGGGGCTGATCGACGACCCGCCGCTGTTCCAGCTGTGCATGGACATCCCGTACGGCGCGCCGGCCGACCCGGCCCTGCTCGCGGCCATGGTGCGCCAGCTGCCCGAGGGGGCGGTGTGGGCGTCGTTCGCGCTCGGCCGCATGCAGATGCCCTGGGTGGCGCAGTCGATGCTCCTCGGCGGGCACGTGCGGGTCGGGCTCGAAGACAACCTCTACCTCGACCGTGGCGTCAAGGCCACGAACGCCCAGCTGGTGGAGCGCGCCCGCACGGTCATCGAGGCGCTGGGCGCGAAGGTGGCCACCCCGGACCAGGCGCGCGAGATGCTCAAGCTGAAGCCTCGGGGTTGGCACGGTGGCTGACGCTGGTCGCGTGCGGCCGGACCAGGTCCGCACGGTGGCCTGCGTCGGGGCGGGCGTGATCGGCGGCGGGTGGGCGGCGTACTTCCTGGCCCGCGGGTACGACGTGGTCGCCTGGGACCCGGCGCCGGACGCCGAGCCCCGGCTGCGGCACCTGGTCGACGCCGCGTGGCCGGCGCTCACCGAGCTCGGCCTCGCCGACGGCAGGGCCCCGGACCGGCTGACGGTGCGGGCGAGTCTCGCCCAGGCCGTCGGCCAGGCCGACTTCGTCCAGGAGAGCGCCCCGGAGAACCTCGACCTGAAGGTGCGGCTGCTGGCCGACATCGATGCGGCAACCCCTCCTCACGTGGTGGTCGCGTCCTCGACGTCGGGGTTCGGCACGTCGGAGCTGCAGGCCGGCTGCGGCCACGCGGAGCGGGTCGTGGTCGGCCACCCGTTCAACCCGCCGTACCTGATCCCGCTGGTGGAGGTGGTCGGCGGCACGGCCACCTCGCCCGATGCGGTCGCGTGGGCCTCGGAGTTCTACCGGCACGCCGGCAAGTCCGTGATCACGATGGAGCGCGAGGTGCCCGGGTTCATCGCCAACCGGCTGCAGGAGGCGCTGTGGCGGGAGGCCCTGCACATGGTGGCGGCGGGGGAGGCGACCGTGGAGCAGATCGACCTGTCCATCACCGACGGGCCGGGGCTGCGCTGGCCCGTCCACGGCCCGATGCTGACCTTCCACCTGGCCGGCGGGCAGGGCGGCATGGCCCGCATGCTCGACCATTTCGGGCCGTCGCTGCAGTCGCCGTGGACGCGTCTCGTGGCCGCGGAGCTGACGCCGGCCCTCCGCGACGAGGTGGTCGCCGGGTGCGAGCGTGAGGCGGCCGGCCGCAGCATCGACGAGCTGATCGCCGAGCGGGACCGCGGGGTGATCGCCATCCTCCGAGCCCTCGGCCGGGTGTGACCCCGCCGTGGCGATCGTCTGGCGGGAGCCGGTCCAGGACGGCTGGATCGACTACAACCGACACCTGTCCGAGGCGTACTACGTGCTCGTCCTCGGGCACGCCACCGACGCCGTGATGGACGCGGTGGGGCTCGGCCCGGCGTACCGGGAGCGCACCGGTGCCTCCATGTACACCGTCGAGGCGCACATCTGCTACCTCGAGGAGGTGTCGCGCGGGGCCGACCTCGAGGTGCGGTCTTCGGTCATCGGGTGCGCTGCCAAGAAGCTCTGGCTCTGGCACGAGATGTGGTCCGACGGGCGCCTCCGCGCGACCGAGGAGGTCCTCGGCGTCCACGTCGACACGGCGTCGGGCCGGGCCAGCGCGCTCCCGGCGGACGTCGCCGCGACCGCCGCCCGCCTGCTCGAGCCTGCGCCCGAGCGGGCGGGGCGACGCATCGCGCTGTGAGACCTTCGCCTCCGCTGGGTCAGTTCAGGATCACGAAGTTCAGCCGCACGCGCAGCGGGGAGTCCCAGTGCACGTCGCCGCGAACGGTCACGCGTCCGTCCTGGGGGACGACGTTGTCAACGTCCATGATGGCCAGGCCGAGGAACGGCGTCCCGTTGCCGTCCAGCTCGGTGATCGACACCGCGATCTGGCTGTCGTGCCTGACGATCACGCCCGCGGGGAACACCAGCGTCCTCGCGAACCCGTGGTTGACGACGAAGTCCGCCATCCCCCAGAAGGTGCTGCTGGGCGCGGCACCGGAGTCCGCCTGCGTGTCCGCGGGCAGCGGCCCCCGGATCACGACCGGGATCTCCTCGGGCGGGGCCGCCGACGTCGTGTCGTGGCGCTCCTGGGTCGGGTCGAGCATGTCGGTCATGGTGACTCCTGTCGGGTCGGTTGGTTGGAGTGCTCCACGGACCGGCCGGGGCGCCGCCACGTACGTCGCCACGCCACATCCC
>JBIOYO010000324.1:0-2340 GCA_044870175.1 Nocardioidaceae bacterium
CGACCACCGGCGCAGGATGGTCGAGCTGGACGGCCGCGCGGAGTCCACCAGCTGGCGATTCGGCGGCGACGACATGGTCGCCCTGCTCGACGAGGTCAACCAGGCGCTGGCCGGCCAGGCGGAGATCGAGCCGTTCAGCCCTCCGCTGCGCCGGCTGCGCCGGGTGGTGGAACGGCAGGCGAACGGCATCTACAAGGCGACCGGGATGGGGCAGGTCCAGGCGATGCAGAAGCTGCCTGCGGTGTCGATCCCGGAGCGGTTCGCCGGGACGTTCTGACGACCCCGCGCCGGCGCCGGACGGCGAGATGGCCACTAGTGTCGTCCCATGAGCAGCGATCGCGCCGGACAGCCCGCCGAGCCCACAGACCTGGTCGACATCGCCCACCTGGTCACCGCCTACTACACGGGGAGCCCGGACCCGTCCGATCCCGGGCAGCGGGTCGCATTCGGCACCTCCGGACACCGCGGCAGCAGTCTCGACAACGCCTTCAACGAGGCGCACATCGTGGCCACGACCCAGGCGATCTGCGACTACCGGGCGCAGCAGGGGTACGGCGGCCCGCTGTTCATCGGCCGAGACACGCACGGCCTCTCCGAGCCCGCGTGGGCCTCCGCGCTGGAGGTGCTCGCCGCCAACGACGTCACGGCGATGGTCGACGACCGCGACTCCTACACCCCGACGCCGGCGGTGTCGCACGCGATCCTGCGGGCCAACCAGGGCAAGCGGGCGGGCGGGCCGGGCCTTGCCGACGGCATCGTCGTGACCCCCTCCCACAACCCGCCCCGCGACGGCGGCTTCAAGTACAACCCGCCCAACGGGGGACCGGCCGACACCGACGCGACCGGGTGGATCGCCGACGCCGCCAACGCCTACATCGAGAACGACCTCGCCGGGGTCGAGCGGGTGCCGTTCCCGCGGGCGCGGGCCGCCGCGACGGCGTACGACTTCCTCGGCAGCTACGTCGACGACCTGCCGTCCGTCGTCGACATCGACGCGATCCGCGAGGCCGGGGTGCGCATCGGCGCCGACCCGCTCGGCGGAGCCAGCGTCTACTACTGGCAGGAGATCGCCGACCGGCACAAGATCGACCTGACCGTGGTGAACCCGCTGGTCGACCCGACCTGGCGGTTCATGACCCTGGACTGGGACGGCAAGATCCGGATGGACTGCTCCTCGCCGTCGGCGATGGCGTCGCTGATCTCCCGGCGCAGCGAGTACGCCATCGCGACCGGGAACGACGCCGACGCAGACCGGCATGGCGTCGTCACTCCCGACGCGGGACTGATGAACCCCAACCACTACCTCGCCGTCGCGATCGGCTACCTCTACGGCGGCGCGCGGCCCGGATGGCCGGACTCCGCGGCGGTCGGCAAGACCCTGGTGTCGTCGTCGATGATCGACCGGGTCGCCGCCGACGTCGGCCGGACCCTGCTGGAGGTGCCGGTCGGCTTCAAGTGGTTCGTCCCGGGGCTGATCGACGGCGGGATCGCGTTCGGTGGCGAGGAGTCGGCCGGCGCGTCGTTCCTGCGCACCGACGGGACGGTGTGGACCACCGACAAGGACGGCCTCATCCTGGCGCTGCTCGCCTCGGAGATCCAGGCGCGGACCGGCCGGTCCCCGAGCCAGCACTATGCCGACCTGGTGGCCCGGCACGGCGACCCGGCGTACGCACGGGTCGACGCCCCCGCCGACCGCACCCAGAAGGCCCGCCTCGCCGCGCTGTCACCCGACGACGTGACCGCGACCGACCTGGCCGGCGAGCCGATCACGGCCAAGCTCACCGCCGCGCCGGGCAACGGCGCCAAGATCGGCGGGCTCAAGGTGACCACCGAGAGCGCGTGGTTCGCCGCCCGCCCGTCCGGCACCGAGGACGTCTACAAGATCTACGCCGAGTCGTTCCGCGGGCCCGAGCACCTGGCGCAGGTCCAGGCCGCGGCCCGCAAGCTGGTGTCGGCGACGCTGGGGGGGTGAGCTCAGGCCGCTCCTGGTGACCCGGGTCGAGCGTCCGGCCCGGGGTCGTCGCGATGCCCGCTGAGCCGCGTCGCGAGGTAGACGCCGGCGATGACCGGGCCGAGCATCGAGATTGCGAGCACTGCCAGCAGCACGAGCTCAGCGGCGCCAAGGTTCATGAGCTGCCTCCTTGGACGACTCGGACGGGGTGGGCGGGTCTGACCCCGGACCCAGGGCTGCCGGCTGTGACGCTGAGCCCTCCGACCACAAGGGCGAGGACGGGTAGCGCGGTCAGCACCGTGGCGATGACCTTCTCCCGCCGAGTCCACCGGGATGAGGTCCAGGCCAGGCAGATGGCGGCCAACGGCCCGACGACGGGCAACACGACG
>JBIOYO010000325.1:0-3640 GCA_044870175.1 Nocardioidaceae bacterium
GATCAACACCACGCAGAAGGAGAAGCACATGACCACCAGCACCCAGACCAGCCGGACCTACCGGGTCATCGGCATGACCTGCGGCCATTGCGTGTCCGCCGTCGAGCACGAGGTCGGCGCCATCGACGGCGTCACCGGCGTGAGCGTCGACGTCAGCGCGGGCGACGTGGTCGTCGCCAGCACCCGACCGATCGCCGACGACGAGATGACCGCCGCAGTCGACGAGGCCGGCTGCGAGCTGGCCTCCTGACCCCACGTCCCAAACCCAGCTCCACACCCGCTGAGGAGACCGAGATGACCGTGACCACCACCCCGAGGTCCATCGGCGACGTCGAGACCAGCCTCGCCATCGGCGGCATGACCTGCGCCTCGTGCGTCGGGCGGGTCACCAAGGCGTTGAACCGCGTCGACGGGGTGCTCTCGGCCTCGGTCAACCTCGCCATGGAGACGGCCAGCGTCACCCACGACCCGTCCCTTGCCCCGGTCACCGACCTGACCGCCGCCGTCGTCCGGGCCGGCTACACCGCCGCCCCGCAGCCGGTCCGGACCCCGGCACGACCCACCGCCGCGGCCGCCGAGGACCCGGCAGCCCCCAGCTCGCTGGACAGCCGGGTCGAGGACCTCGACGCCGGCCGCGACAGCGAGATCGCAGGCCTCAAGCGCCGCTGGCAGATCGCCCTGACCACCGGCCTGTCCCTGATGGGCGTGATGTACCTGCCGCTGCACCTGGACACCATGGACTGGCTGATGCCGCTGATCCTCGTGGTGGCGACCGGCGTGCAGTGGTGGGCGGGCGCGGACATCTACCGGGCCGCCTGGACCGCCGCCCGGCACCGGGCCACGAGCATGAACACCCTGGTCGCCCTCGGCACCGGCGTCGCCTACGGCTACAGCGCCTTCGTGACCCTGTGGCCCGGACAGGCCCAGTCCTGGGGGCTGCCGCTGCATCTGTACTTCGAGACCGCCCTGGTCGTGGTCGCACTCGTGCTCATGGGCCGCTGGCTGGAGCTGAGGGCGAAGAAGCGCACCGCCACCTCCATCAAGGCCCTCGTCGGGCTCGCACCGACCACCGCCCGCGTCGTGCGCGGCGACACAGAGGTCGACTTCCCCGTCGACCAGGTCGTCGCCGGCGACCTGGTCCGGGTCCGTCCCGGCGAGAAGCTGCCCGTCGACGGCGTGGTCACCGACGGCTCCTCCACGCTGGAGGAGTCAATGCTGACCGGCGAGAGCGTCCCGGTCACCAAGACCGTCGGCGACACCGTCATCGGCGCCACCTTGAACCGCACCGGCACGCTCGTCGTCCGGGTCACCGCGGCCGGCGCGGACAGCACGCTGGCCCAGATCATTCGCCTGGTCGAGGAAGCCCAGGGTGCTCAGGCGCCGATGCAGCGGCTGGCCGACCGGGTCTCCGCCTGGTTCGTCCCCGCCGTCCTCACGGCGGCGCTCGCCACCTTCCTCGGCTGGCTGTTCTTCGGCCCCGACGACCAGGCGCTCGTCCTCGCCATCGGCACCGCCGTCGCCGTCTTGATCATCGCCTGCCCGTGCGCCCTGGGCCTGGCCACCCCGACCGCGGTGATGGTCGGCACCGGCAGGGCCGCCGAGCTCGGCATCCTCATCGGCGACGGTCAGGCACTCGAGACCGGCCGCAAGGTCACCGCCGTCGTGCTCGACAAGACCGGCACCATCACCGCCGGCCGTCCCGACCTGGTCGGCGTCACGACGCTGCACGCCTGGTCCGAGAACGACCTGCTCGCGGTGGTCGCCGCCGCCGAGGTCGGCAGCGAGCACCCGGTCGGCGAGGCCCTGGTCGCCTCCGCCCGGGCCCGGGGCCTGGCACTGTCCGCCGCGAGCTCGTTCGAGGCCGAGCCCGGGCGTGGGATCAGCGCCGTGGTCGAAGGTCGACAGGTCCTGGTCGGCAACCTCGCCCTGATGCGCCGCCACGGCATCGACGTCACGAGGCTCACCCGCGCCGCCGACCGGTCCGCTGCCCGGGCCCGTACGCCGATGTACGTCGCCGTCGACGGCGCCGCCGCGGGGCTCGTCGAGGTCGCCGACCCGGTCAAGCCCACGTCCGCCGACGCCGTCGCCGCGCTGCACGCCCTTGACCTCGAGGTCTGGATGGTCACCGGCGACAACACCGCAACCGCCCGCGCGGTCGCCGTCCAGGTCGGCATCGACCGGGTGCTCGCCGACGTCCTGCCCGGCGACAAGGCCATGCGGGTCGCCGACCTCCAGGCGGCCGGTCACGTCGTGGCCATGGTGGGCGACGGCATCAACGACGCCCCGGCGCTGGCCCGCGCCGACCTCGGTGTCGCGATCGGCACCGGCACCGACGTCGCCATCGCAGCATCCGACATCACCCTGGTCGGCGGCGACCTGAAGGGGATCGTCACGGCGATCGCCCTGTCCCGCGAGACCGTCACCACCATCAAGCAGGGCCTCGCCTGGGCCTTCTCGTACAACGTGCTGTTGATCCCGGTCGCCGCCGGCGCCCTGTACTGGTGGGACGGGCTGCTGCTCGACCCGGTGCTGGCGAGCGCCGCGATGGCGATGAGCTCGGTAAGCGTCGTCACCAACGCGCTGCGGCTGCGCCGGTTCCGCCCCGAGGCCGCCGGCACCCGACCGTCGCTGCTCACGCGTGCGGGCCGGTGGTCCTACCTGGCCGGTATCGCCGTGGTCGCCCTAGCGCTCGGCGCCGGCTTCACCTGGCTCAGCCGCACCGACCAGGCCGAACGCGGTATGAACGGTGCGCTGGCGTGGTCGGAGGGCATGGGCATGCCGATGCGTCCGCTGATGAGCACCATGGAGGAGACCGACTCGCCGCCGGTCAGCACGCACGACGCCGGCCTCGAGGTCGAGATCGACGCGCCCGCCGACATCACCCCCGGCGAGCCGGTGACTCTCACCATCGACGTCCGCGACGCCGAGACCGGTGAGCCCGTCGATGACCTCGTGCGCACCCACCAGGTGTGGATGCACCTGATCGTCACCCGCTCCGACCTCGGCACCTTCGCCCACCTGCACCCCGAGCCGGGCGACCGGGAGGGCGAGCTGACGGTGACCACCGTGTTCCCGACCGCGGGCCGCTTCGGGCTGCACACCGAGTTCCGGCGCCAGGGCCAGATGGTCGACGTCCTCGACACCCACGAGATCACCGTCGCCGGCGACCGGCCGCCCCGGGCTCCGGTGCCTGGCGAGGACGTGCGCTCCGGCGTCGCGGATGGTGTCCGGGTCATGCTCACCGGCGACGCGCACCTCGGCGCGAGCAGCGACTTCACGTTCACCTTCACCGACGCCGACTCCGGTGCTGCGGTCGACGACCTCCGGCCCTACCTCGGCGCCGCAGGTCACATCGTGGTGGTGCGCGCAGACGGCTCGGAGTTCGGCCACCGGCACGCCGAGACCTACGACGACCGGGGCCGACCCGTCTTCGCCTTGCCCGGCACCGAGTTCGGCCCGACTCTGGCGATGCACGCCACGTTCCACCGGCCCGGCCCGTACCGGCTGTGGGCGCAGTTCCGACTCGCCGACGGCGCCGTCATCACCGTCCCGTTCACCGTCCACGTCCACTGACGCACCACACCCGCCAACTCCCCGCGAAGGAGGCTGCGATGATGCGGAACACGCCCCGCACGTTCGT
>JBIOYO010000326.1:0-3751 GCA_044870175.1 Nocardioidaceae bacterium
GCTGCTCCTTGGCCATCGCGGCCTCGATCGCCGGGTGGTCCGCGTGGGCCTCCAGGATCCGGCGCATCGCGTGGTGACGGTCGTGGACCTCGTGGTAGGCCCGGGAGACGTCGGCGACCAAGTCCCCCTCGCCCGCCTCGATCGCGACGTACACCGCGCCGGCGAGCGCCGACCACCACTGACGGTTCAGCTCGCGCAGCACCGCGTGCTCCGACCGGTAGGAGTCCAGGACCTCGGGCACCAGCCGCCACGGCGCGGAATAGGACTGCGCCCGTCCGGCCCCCGCGACCATGCGCGCCAAGACGTCCCGGTCACGGCGTCGCGCCACGCCCGATCGCCACATTGCCGCCTCCCCGCGTCCTTGCGTCCTGAGGTCTGTCCTCAGGAGGAGGGATCGGGAGGCCGTGCCGATACACCCGCCGCCCCACCGCCCCCCAACCAGCTCATCGTCGGTGGTTGAGCCCTTCGACGGGCTCGGGAACCACCGGCCGGAGCGCCAGCGGAGGCCGTGTCGAAACCATCCGGCGCGGTGGCAGGGACTCTGCCGGGGGTCACCGGGTTTCGACACGGTCTCGCGGCAGGCCGCTCGACCGGCTCAACCATCGGGGGTCACCGGGTTTCGACGAGGGAACGCGGCAGGCCGCTCGACCGGCTCAACCAGCGGGGGTCACCGGGCTTCGTCGCGCGACCGGCTCAACCAGCGGGGTCACGTGGCTTCGTCGCGCGACCGGCTCGACCCGCCTCGCTAGACCGGCGCCTCGCCAGGGACGCGCTTGACGGCGGTGAGCAGGAGCTCGGCGACGTCCTGGACCTCGACCTCCTCGCGGGCGGTGCCCTCGGACTGCAGCGAGAGCAGGCCGTCGGTGAGCATCACCCGGCAGAACGGGCAGCCCACCGCGATCCGGTCGGCGCCGGTCTGCACGGCCTCGGCGGTGCGGTTGTCGTTGATGCGTTCGCCGATGCGCTCCTCCATCCACATGCGGGCGCCGCCGGCGCCGCAGCAGAAGGACCGCTGGCTGTTGCGCGGCATCTCGGTGAGGTCGGTGGAGGGCAGCACCGAGAGCAGCTCCCGCGGCGGGGTGTAGATCTTGTTGTGCCGGCCCAGGTAGCACGGGTCGTGGTAGGTGATGGTACGGCGGGGGGTGCCGTTCGAGGCCGGCACCGGGGTGAGCTTCCCCTCGCGGACCAGGCGGTTGAGCAGCTGGGTGTGGTGCACCACCTCGAGCTTCAGGCCGAGCTCGGCGTACTCGTTCTTCAGGGTGTTGAAGCAGTGGGCGCACGAGGCGACCACCTTCGTGGTCTTGCTCTCCTTGAGCACCTCGGCGTTCTGCAGCGCCAGCTGCTGGTAGACGAACTCGTTGCCGGCCCGGCGGGCGGGGTCGCCGGTGCAGGTCTCCCCGTCGCCCAGGACGGCGAAGCTGACCCCGGCGATGTGCAGCAGCTCGGCGACGGCCTGGGTGGCCCGCTTGGCGCGGTCCTCGTAGGCGCCGGCGCAGCCGACCCAGAACAGCCACTCGACCTCGGTGAGGTCCTCCACGTCCACCCCGACCTGCTTGACGGGGAAGTCCAGGTCCTTGGCCCAGTCCATGCGGGCGTTCGGCGACATGTTCCAGGGGTTGCCCTTGCTCTCCAGGCCGCGGAACAGCCCGTTCAGCTCTGAGGGGAACGACGACTCGATGAGCACCTGGTAGCGCCGCATGTCGATGATGTGGTCGACGTGCTCGATGTCGACCGGGCACTGGTTGACGCACGCGCCGCACGTGGTGCACGACCAGAGCACGTCGTCGTCGATGACCGCGCCGCCCGTGGGCTGCCAGGGCTCGCCCTCGGTGGCGCCGACCAGCGGCCGCTCGGCCTCCGCCTTCACGTTGTCGGGGAGCGACTCGCGGGCGGTCTCGTCGGCGAAGAGGTACGGCGCCTTGTGGAACGCGTGGTCGCGCAGGTTGAGGATCACCATCTTGGGCGACAGCGGCTTCTCGGTGTTCCACGCCGGGCACTGAGACTGGCAGCGGCCGCACTCGGTGCAGCTGTAGAAGTCGAGCATCCCCTTCCAGGTGAAGTCCTCGATCTTGCCCTTGCCGAGGGCGGCGTCCTCGTCGAGGTCCTCGATGGCCTCGAAGTCGATCGGCTTGCCGTCGACCATCAGCGGCGCGGCGGCGCCCAGCCCGTCCGGCCGCCGGCTGAACAGCACGTTGACCGGGGCGACGAAGATGTGCAGGTGCTTGGAGTTCAGCACGATCAGCAGGAACACCAGCATGACGCCGATGTGCAGCAACAGGCCGACGTGCTCGAGGACCTCGTTGGCGTCCTCGCCGAGCGGCTCCAGCAGGTTCGCCACGCCCTCGGAGACGAACGCCCCGGACTCGTACGGGGAGTTGCCGGTGTTGATCGCCGCCCCGCGGAACAGGAACATCGTCCACACGACGTTGAAGATCATGAACAGCACCAGGAAGGCGCCCTGCAGGTGCGAGCCGGCGAAGCGTGAGCGCCGGCCGAGCTTGTCAGGGGAGTTCCGCACCCGGATGACCGCGAACGTCGCGACCCCGATCACCGCCATCACGGCGATGAAGTCCTGAAGGAAGCCCAGCACCGGCCAGTGGCCGATGAGCGGGATGGCGAAGTCGGGGTCGAACAGCGCGCCGTACGCCTCCAGGTACACCGACGCGAGGATCAGGAACGCCCAGAAGACGAAGAAGTGGGCCAGGCCCGGGATGGTCCACTTCAGCAGCTTCCGCTGGCCGAGCACCTCCACGACCTCGGTCTCGACCGCGCGGCCGGCCCGCTTGGTCACCCCCTCGACCCGGTCCGGCGCCGGCTGGCCCTGAGCGGCGAGCCGCCACAGGAACCACACCCGCCGGCCGGCGAAGATCAGGGCGACTGCGGTCATCAGCAGACCCAGGATCAGTGTCACGGTCACGACTCACTCCTGCCCGTCGAACCTGCCGGCTCGCCCGAGTGCGCTCGGCAGCACTGGTGCGAGCCTACGAACACCGCTCGGCCACCGGTCACCCGGTGGTCGTGTGATGGATCGTACGCGTGGGTAACCGCGCCCGGCGGACCGGCTCAGTACAGGCGTGGCACGAAGGTCTGCTCGTGCATGGGCGGGCGGACGTACGGGATCCGCCTCATCTCCGGGATGTGCACCACGTCCGGCGCGACGTCGCCGTAGTCGAACTGGCTGAGCAGGTGGCTGATGCAGTTGAGCCGGGAGGCGCGCTTGTCATCGGAGGGCACGACGTACCACGGCGCCTGCTTGATGTCGGTGTACTGGAAGGTGGTGTCCTTCGCCATGGAGTACTTCACGTAGAGCTCGTGCTCGGCGAGGTCCATGTCGGAGAGCTTCCAGCGCTTCAGCGGCTCGGCGTTGCGGGCCTCGAAGCGGCGCTGCTGCTCCTCGAAGCTCACCGAGAACCAGTACTTCAGCACGACGATCCCGGACCGCACGAGCATCCGCTCGAACTCCGGGCAGCTGCGCAGGAACTCCTGGTGCTGGTCCTCGGTGCAGAAGCCCATCACCCACTCGACGTTCGACCGGTTGTACCAGCTGCGGTCGAACAGCGCCATCTCGCCCGCGGCGGGCAGGTGTGGCACGAAGCGCTGGAAGTACCACTGGGTGCGCTCGCGCTCCGTCGGCCGTGGCAGCGCGACCACGCGGACGGTCCGCGGGCTGGTGCGCTCGGTGATCCGCTTGATCACGCCGCCCTTGCCGGCCGAGCCGCGGCCCTCGAAGATGACCGCCACCTTCAGGGAC
>JBIOYO010000327.1:0-2043 GCA_044870175.1 Nocardioidaceae bacterium
GCCGGGTTCGACGTGACCTTCCTGCGCTCGGCGCGAGCAGGCGACGAGCTGGTCGCGGTCGCCGAGGAGCGGGCGCTGGACGGCCGGTCGGGCGTGTACGACGTGACCGTCCGCGTGGCCGGGGACGCCGGGCGGGTGGTCGCGGAGTTCCGGGGCAGGAGCCGGTCGCTCGGCCGGCCGATCGTCTCGTGAGCGCCCGACCGGGCCGGTCAGCCGCGCCGGGCGAGGCCCTCGAACGCGACCGCGGTCAGCGCGTCGGCCAGCTCGTCGGCCCCGAGCGGCCCGTCGGGGTGGTACCACTCGACCAGCGAGTTCACCATCCCGAACACCAGCCGGCTGGCCAGCTCGGGGTCGATGTCGGCGCGCAGCGTCCCCTGCTCGGCGGCCGCGCGCACCAGCGCGGCCAGCCTGTGGTCGATGTCGCGCCGGCGGCGAAGCGCGTCGAGCTCCACGTCGCTGTTGCCGCGCACCCGCAGCAGCAGGGTCACCGCGGGCTGGTGCGCGACCAGCACCTGCACGCTGCCGCGCACTGCTCGGTGCAGGCGGTCGTAGGCGCTGGCGTCGCTCTGCGACTCGGCCTCGACGAGGGCCGCGGCCAGGCCGTCCAGCGCCTGCTCCAGGGCGATCTGCAGGAGGTGGGACTTGCTCGGGACGTGGTGGTAGATCGCGGACTTGCTCACGCCCAGCGCGCGGGCCAGGTCGCCCATGCTGGTGGCGTCGTACCCCTGGTCGTTGAAGACCTGGACAGCACGGCGCACCACGGCTTGCTGGTCGTGGCCGGGACGGCCGCGGCGCAGCTGTCCCTCGCCCCGGTCGGCCATGCCCGACAGGATGTCACGCACGCACACAGCAGGGAGAGCCCATGAGCGCCGAAGCCCCACAGCCCGTCCTCCGCGCCGACGAGGGCGCCGTGGCGACCCTGACCATCAACCGGCCGGAGCGCCGCAACGCCATGGACTTCGACACCAAGCTGGCGCTGCGGGACCGTCTGGAGGAGGTGGCGTCCGACGACGCGGTCCGGGCGGTCGTGCTCACCGGGGCCGGCTCCGCCTTCTGCGTCGGGCAGGACCTGGCCGAGCACGCGGCCGGCCTCGCCGACGACGCGTCCACCGCCTTCGACACGGTGGCCCACCACTACGCGCCGATCGTGCGACTGCTCGCCACCATGCCCAAGCCCGTGGTGGCGGCGGTGGGCGGCGCCTGCGTGGGCGCCGGCCTGGGCTTCGCGCTCGCCTGCGACCTGAGGGTCTTCTCCGCCACAGCCGTGCTCGGCACCGCCTTCTCCGGCATCGGCCTGACCTGCGACTCAGGGCTGTCGGCCACCCTCACGGCGGAGGTCGGGCCCGGGCACGCGCGCGAGCTGGTGCTGCTCGGCGACACCTTCAGCGCCGACGACGCGGTGCGCTGGGGCATCGCCGGCCGGGTGGTGGCTCCCGACGCGGTCCTGTCCACCGCCCTAGAGCTCGCCGCCCGGCTCGCCGCCGGCCCCAGCGCCGCCTACGCGGAGTCCAAGGCCCTCATCGCCGCCGCCGGCTCCCGGCCCCTCGTGGACACCCTCGCCGCCGAGCACGCCGCCCAGGCCCGCTGCGGCCTCACCGCCGACCACGCGGACGCTGTCACTGCCTTCCTCGACCGCCGCCGCCCGGTGTTCCACGGCCGCTGACCCCTGGGCCTTGGCCGGCGGGCGGGTCGGCGGGGTTGTGGCCGATGCCTGCACGGTTCGCCGGTTGTGGCCCCGGGCTACAACGACACGCCGTACGGCGCTGCAACCATCGGCCACACACCTCACGACCGGGCTCGCTCAGGCCGTGACCGCGTCGACCGCCTTCTTCAGCGCTCCGGGCTCCGACGGCCTGCGCGGCGCCTTCTCCTTGGCGGCGAGCAGCTCCTCACCGAGCTCCTGGAGCCTCCTGCGGCCCAGACCCGCCCGCACCTGGGGGAACCACTCCTGCTCCTCCTCGTCGATGTGGTGGCGCACGTTCTCGATCAGCACCGTGGTCTTGGCCGTGAACCGCTCGTCCTGGGGCTGCATCCCGGCCAGCT
>JBIOYO010000328.1:0-2461 GCA_044870175.1 Nocardioidaceae bacterium
GCGTTGTCGTCCAGGGACACCTTGCCGTCGAGCGCCTCCAGCCGGTCGCCGGCCAGCCTGGCGAGCGGGTTCACCTCGACCAGCGTCGCGTCCTCCTCGACGAACACCTGCCAGAGCGCGAGCACCATGGCCACCGCCTGCTCGGTGAGTGGCTCGGGGAAGCCCGCCTGCGCGACGATCTCGCGGGCCGTGGCCTCGTCGACACCGGCGCCCGGGTCGACCGGGATCTGCTTCACGGCGTCGGGGTTGGTCTTGGCGACCTCCTCGATCTCCACACCCCCCTCGACGCTGGCGATGCAGAGGTACTGCCGGTTTGCCCGGTCGAGCAGGAAGGAGAAGTAGTACTCCTCCTCGATGCTGGCCGCCGGCGCGACGAGCACCCGGTTGACGGTGAGGCCCTTGATCTCCATCCCGAGGATGGACCCGGCGTGCTGCTCGGCCTCCTCGGGGGTCTTGGCCAGCTTCACCCCGCCGGCCTTCCCGCGCCCGCCGGCCTTCACCTGCGCCTTGACCACGACCACCCCGAGCTCCTCGGCGGCGGCCCGGGCCTCGGCCGGGGTGTTGGCGACGATGCCGAGGGTCACCGGCACGTCATGCTTGGCGAACAGCTCCTTCGCCTGGTACTCCATCAGGTCCACGCGTCCGCACCTGTCCTGTCCGGCTCGGGGTCGGGTCTACTCGGAGTCCGACCCTAGTCTCGTCCCCCGCCTCCCGGCCATGCGGGCCTGGGTCCGGTCGCCTCCCCCGGGTCCGCCCGGTTGTGGCCGATGCCTGCACGCCGAGGTAGACCACCCGGGTACGGCATCGTGACGTTGGCCACAGCCGCAGGGAGGTCCACGCCTGGGCAACGCCTGAGTCTGTGACCTGGTCCACAGGTGGCGGCCGAGCTGATTTTGCGGGTGGATGAAGCCTTCACTACGGTGGCTCGCCACGCCTCCTCCGCCCTCCCGAAGGACTTCCCACCCGTGGCCGACCATCGAGCCCCGGAGCGTGCGACCCTCAGCAGCAGCACCACCGCTCCGGCCGCGCCGCCCCGGACCCCTGGCCCCTCCCCGGCCGAGCCCCCCACCGAGGGCTCGGCCGCTGACCGTGCGCCAGCCGCTCGCGTCGTGCCGGGCCTGCGCGTCCTCGTCGCCGCGGTCGTGGCCGCCGGCGCCGCCTCCACAGCCGTCGTCCTCGCCGCTGCGACCGGCACCACGCACGCCAGCACCGAGCTGGACGTCCGCTCGGCCCAGGTGTCGTCGCAGGTGTCGTCGCAGGTGTCGGCCCATGTGCCGCTGCCGGCGCGAGCCGGCGCGCAGTCGGCCGCCGAACTGGCCGCCAGTCGTCAGCGTGCGGCGAGCCGCGACTACTCCCGCCAGGTCCGCGTTGCCCGCGCCGACCGCAGGCTGGAGCGCACCGCGGAGGTCAAGGCCGACGCTCGGCGGGCCGCCCTGGCGAAGATCGACGCCAGCGCGGCGGAGCGCTCCGAGGAGATCGCGCGGAACACGTGGGTGTCGCCGATCCCCGGCGGGTACCGGCTCACCGCGAGGTTCGGGCAGTGCAGCGGGCTGTGGTCCAGCTGCCATACCGGGCTCGACTTCGCCACGGCGCCCGGCACCCCCATCCACAGCGTCGCCCAGGGCAAGGTCACCGAGACCGGGTACGACGGCGCCTACGGCAACAAGACCGTCGTGACCCTGACGGACGGCACCGAGCTGTGGTATTGCCACCAGACCACCATCGAGGTCTCGCTCGGCGACACCGTCGCGCCCGGGCAGGAGATCGGCACCGTCGGCTCGACCGGCAACACCACCGGCCCGCACCTCCACCTCGAGGTGCATCCCCACGCCGGTGACCCCGTCGACCCAGACGCCGCGCTCAGGGGCCACGGCGTCACGCCCTGACGCTCGGGCGAAGCCTGTCCGGCCTCCCACGACGGTCACCCGCCTCCCTCGACGTGTCCCTCGTGGGAAGCGGCGAAACTCCCGCATCCCATGGGAAACTGCCAGCGCTCAGAGCTTCTCGACCGGGGCGTAGCGCAGCAGCAGGCGCTTGACGCCCTGGGAGCCGAAGTCGACCGAGGCGACCGCCTTGTCGGCGACTCCCTCGACTGTGACCACGGTGCCGAGACCGAAGGTGTCGTGGCTGACCCGGTCGCCCGGGTCGAGGACGGGCACCGGGCGGGAGGCCTTGGCCTCGGCGTCGGCACGGGCGGTGGCGGCGCCGAACCGGCGACGGATCGCGCTGGCCGCGCGGGCCGGCACGTCGGCGAGCAGGGGGCGGTCCCACCGGGTCTGGTCCTCGGCGGTCCGGCGCCAGTCGACCACGTCGCCGGGGAGCTCGTCGAGGAAACGCGAGGCCGCGTTGTACGAGGGCGCCCCCCACGAGGAGCGGACCTGGGCGCGCGAGACGTAGAGCCTCCGCTTGGCGCGCGTGAGCCCGACGTACGCCAGGCGCCGTTCCTCCTCAAGCTGCCCGC
>JBIOYO010000329.1:0-3153 GCA_044870175.1 Nocardioidaceae bacterium
GTCGGGAACAGCGCGGTGGCGTCGGCAAGGGTGACGCCGGGGTCCTCGGCCAGCACCTGGCGCACCACCCCGGTCGTCTCGGCGAGCACCGGGGAGCAGGTCGCGTAGCCGACCACACCGCCGGGGCGGGCGGACACCAGCGCGGACCGCAGCAGCTGGAGCTGGAGCGACACCAGGCCGTCGATGTCGGCACGGGTCCGTCGCCACCGCGACTCCGGCCGGCGGCGCAGCGAGCCCAGCCCCGTGCACGGCGCGTCGAGGAGCACCCGGTCGAAGGTGCCGGGGTGCCAGGCCGGCCGGGTGGCGTCGGCCACCACGACGCCGACGGTCCCGGCCGGCAGCGCCCGCGTCGCCGACACCACGAGACCGGCGCGGTGCCGGTGGCGCTCGCCGGCGAGCACCCGCACGCCGCGACGGGCCGCGAGCGCGCCGAGCAGCGCGGCCTTGCCACCCGGGCCGGCGCACGGGTCCAGCCAGCGCCGGTCGGAGCCCTCGACCGGCGCCGAGGCGACCGCGAGCGCGACCAGCTGAGACCCCTCGTCCTGCACGGCGGCTCTCCCGTCAGCAACGGACGGCACCTGCGCCGGGTCGCCCGCCGGCAGCCGCGCCGCGGTGGGGGCCATCCCGGTCGGGACCGCGCCCGCCCCGGCCAGCTCGGCCAGGGTCACCAGGCCCGGGCGCGCGACGAGCGTGACGGCGGGCGGCTGGTTGTCGGCGGCGAGCAGCGCGTCCAGCTCCGCCGTGCGGTCACCGAGCGCGGCGCGCAGCTCCTCGACCACCCACCTCGGGTGGCCCGTCGCGACCGCGGCGAAGCCCACCGGGTCGGCGACCGGGTCGGGTGCCAGCCGCCGGACCCAGCCGTCGTGGTCGTGCTCGGCAACCCGGCGGAGCACCGCGTTGGCGAACCCGGCCGGCCCGTGCCCGGCCGTGGCCCGAACCAGGTCCACGGTGGTCGCAACCGCAGCGTGGCTGGGCACCCGCATGGAGAGCAGCTGGTGGGCGCCGAGCCGCAGGGCGTCCAGCACCGCGGGGTCCACCTGTTGCAGGGGGCGGTCCACGCAGGCGGCGAGCACGGCGTCGTACGTGCCGCGGCGGCGCAGGGTCCCCGAGGCCAGCTCGGTGGCGAAGGCGGCGTCCTGACCGTGGAGCCGATGAGCCCGGAGACGGCCGGCGAGCAGCAGGTTGGCGTAGGCGTCGTCCCTGCGCACGCCGCTCAGCACCTCGTACGCCGCCAGCCGCGCGGGGTCGGCCGGGCGCGCCCGCCGACCGTTGCGACGGCTCATCAGACCTCGCCGAGCCGGGCGCCGGTCGGGAGGCGTGCCCCGCGGGCCCAGTCCGCCGCGGGCATCTGACGACGGCCCGGGGGCGTGACCTGGCCGAGGGCGACCGGATGGCTGGCGGTGCCGACGTGCACCACCTGCTTGCCGACGACCACCCGACCGGGCTCGAGCGACCCCTCCGTCGTCTCGACGCGCACCGGACCGAGCGTGAGCCGCTTTCCCTGGTACGTCGTCCAGGCACCCGGTGCCGGCGTGCACGCCCGGACCCGGCGGTCGACCGCCGGCGCGGGCTCGGTCCAGTCGACTCGGGCGTCGGCCACTGTGACCTTGGGAGCGAGGCTGACCCCCTCCGCCGGCTGCTCCACCGGTGAGAGGCTGCCGTCCTCGATGCCGTCGAGCGTGCGCAGCATGAGGGTGGCGCCACCTCGGGCGAGCCGCTCCAGCAGCGTGCCGGCCGTGTCGTCTGGGCGGACCCGCTCGGTCATCTGGCCGTACACCGGGCCCGCGTCGAGCTCGGGGACGATCCGGAACGTCGTGGCCCCCGTCACGTCGTCGCCGGCCCACAGCGCGCGCTGCACGGGGGCGGCTCCGCGCCACGCGGGGAGGACCGAGAAGTGCAGGTTGACCCAGCCGTGCGCGGGCACGCCCAGAGCCGACGGGGGCAGCAGCGCGCCGTATGCCACCACCGGGCAGCAGTCCGGTGCCAGCGCGCGGAGCTCGGCGAGGAAGCCCGCGTCGCGCGGATGGCCGGGCTTCAAAGCGGACACCCCGAGCTCGGCCGCGCGTGCGGCCACCGGCGACGCGGCGAGCCGCCGGCCCCGGCCGGCCCCCGCGTCGGGACGCGTGACCACGGCGACCAGGTCGTGGCCGGACTCCGCGAGCGCGTCGAGGGTGGGCAGTGCGGCCGCGGGCGTGCCGGCGAGCACCACACGCATCAAAGCCCGAGCCCGTGCGTCGGGTGCGGGCTGAGGCGCACCGTCGCCGGCGCCCCGAACCACTCCGACTCACGGATCGCGCGCATCGCCTGCTTGCGTGTGGCCGGGTCGAGCCGGTCGACGAACAGCACGCCGTCGAGGTGGTCGGTCTCGTGCTGGATCGCCCGGGCCAGCAGGTCCGAGCCCTCCACGCGGACCGGCTCGCCGTGCAGGTCGAACCCCGTGGCCACGACGGAGAGCGCGCGCGTGCAGTCGAAGGTCAGGTCGGGGATGGACAGGCAACCCTCCTCCCCGTGTTGCTCCTCCGACGAGAGCGTCAGTTCCGGGTTGACCAGATGGCCGAGCTCGCCGTCGACGTACCAGGTGAACACCCGCAGCCCGACCCCGATCTGCGGAGCAGCCAGACCGGAGCCCGGCGCGTCCATCATCGTCTCGGTGAGGTCGCGCACGAGCCGGCGCAGCTCGGCGTCGAAGTCGGTCACCGGGGCCGCCGGTGTGCGCAGCACCGGGTCTCCGAACAGGCGGATGGGCTGGACGGCCACGGGACTCCTCTGGCGACGGCTCGACGACGGGCCAGTCTAGGGCCTGTTGCGAAAGCGCAGGCCGTGGCGAGCGGCGGCAGACGTGGTGCCTGGCAAGGCGGACGAGTGAAGTCGTAGCAGCGCTCCTTCGAGCGAGGACAACGCAGCGAGGTGCCGCGGATGTCGTCGCGCAGCAGGCATCGGGACTTTCGTAACCGGTCCTAGGTCCGGGGAGGAGACTTCCGTCCCGATGTCGAGAACCAGCGGGCGCGTACGACGCAGGGGTGATCCAGATCCGGCGATGAGGAGGGTGCACGACATGAGGTACATGGGGTTCGTGAAGATGACCGAGGTGGACGCCGAGCCGCCGGCGGAGCTGGTGCAGGCCATGGGCGAGGAGATCCAGCGGGGCATGGC
>JBIOYO010000330.1:0-7678 GCA_044870175.1 Nocardioidaceae bacterium
GCGCTCAGCTGCAGCGGCCAGCCCATCGCCAGCTTCGCCACCCCGAGCGCGGCGACGTAGCCCTGGGCGTCGTCGGCGTTGCGGCCGCCGAGGTAGATCGGAACCTGTACGAGCACCCGCAGCAGGCAGGGCACCACCAGTACCCAGGTCAGGTTGCGGCACAGCCGCACCACCTGTCGGTCGCGGTGCCACTCCGTGGGGTCGCCGGCGACGGAGCCGACCATGAAGCCGACCACCGGCCAGGTGAGGAGGATGCTGAGCACCATGACGAGGGCGTAGCCGGCGTTGTAGATCAGCCCGGGGAGGAAGTAGGCCAGGGCCTGCTGGTCGGCGTCACCGCCGTTGCGCCCGCCGAGCCAGACGAAGAAGCAGCCCACGCCGATGCCCATCAGGCTGTTCAGCACGAACTGGACGCTGCTGCGCTGCACCAGGCGGAGGGCGAGCAGGACCCCGGCCACGGTGAGGCTCACCGCGATCGCCAGCCGCACGTCCTTGGTGGAGACATAGGTGGCGGTGAAGCAGATGGTCGGCGCGGCCGCCTCGGCCATGCCGCGACGCCCGCCCAGCGCGCGGGCGATCTGGCCGCGCACCACCGCCTCGACGGTCTCCCGGTCGACCGGGTGGTGCGCGGGTCGCGCGCCGCTCTCGGGCACCTCGGCGGTGGAGGTGTCGGGCGCGCTCACGGCCTCAGCTCGTAGCGCGGGTTGTACATCATCCGGACGCCCTCCTGGACGCCGACACGGCCCTCGACCTTGACGGCGCGGCCGGGCTGGATGCCCGAGATGCGCCGGCGGCCGAGCCAGACCAGCGTGATCATCCCGGTGCCGTCGTAGAGCTCGGCCTCCAGAGCAGGCACGCCGCCGCGGGGCCGGAGGGTCACCGTGCGCAGCGTGCCCTGCAAGGTGACCCGCTCGCGGTCGACGGTGTCCGCGACCGGGCAGCAGCCGGCCTTCACGCTGGTGTCGCGCAGCTCCTGCGCCTCGATCGACTCGCTGCTGGCCCAGCGGTGCAGGCTCTGCCGCAAGCGGGTCCTGACGTCTGCCATACCACCAGCGTAGCCGCGGCCGGACTGCGCGGCGGCGCCTTCCCCGAGCCGCCCCGACCGAAGGGCTCAGCCACCGGGCTCGGCCGGGCGGGCACCCGCCGGCATGGTGAGGCCGATGGCCTCCCCGGGCGGCATCGGCGTGGTGCCGCGGACGACCACCACGTCGCGCAGCGCCGACTCCAGCAGCCCCTCGGGGTCGTAGCGGCCGGCCGGCCTGCCGAGCATCGTGGCCCGCAGCAGCCAGCGGGGACCGGAGATGCCGAGGACCAGGGACGGCTGCGTCACCGTCTGCCCGTCAGGGGTCTGCCCGGTCATGCGCACGGCGAGTGCGGGGCCGTACGGGCCGTCGACCTCGGTTGCGGTGCCCCCCCGCCGCGCGGTCTCCGCAGCGAGCTGGCGGCGTACGTCGTCCCAGAGATCCTCGTTGCGAGGGGCGGCGAAGGCACGCAGCTCGACCGCGCCGTCCTCGGCGACCAGGAGGACCGAGGCGACCTGGCCGCTGGCCTCGTCGACCTGGAGCCGCACCTCGAGCCCGTCGTGCCCGGTGATCACCAGCCCACCCAGGTGCAGCCGGTTCTCCTCCGGCACGTCCACCTCGGAGGAGTCCCACGGCCCCCGGGCACGCGAGCGAGCCTCCCGCGCGCCACCCGCCCCGTCGGGGCCGTCGAGCCCCTCGGCGGCACCCGCGGGGGAGCCCTGCTCGTCGTCGGACCGCTTGCGACGCAACCTCACGCTGACTCCTCCGAGCGGGCGGCGGAGAAGCCGCCGGTGGAACCGTAGCCGCCCGCCGCCCGCGCGGAGGAGGGCAGGGCGTCGACCTCGACGAACCGCGCACGGGACACGCGCTGCAGCACCAGCTGGGCGATCCGGTCGCCGCGGCGCAGGGTGACCGGCTGGGCCGGGTCCAGGTTGACCAGCAGCACGGTGATCTCGCCCCGGTAGCCGGCGTCCACGGTCCCGGGGGCGTTCACGATGGAGACGCCGCAGCGGGCGGCCAGCCCGGAGCGAGGGTGCACCAACGCGACGTACCCTTCCGGCAGTGCCAGGCTGATCCCGGTCGGCACCATGGCCCGCTCCCCCGGAGCCAGCTCGAGGTCGACCGTGGTGGCGAGGTCCGCCCCCGCGTCGCCGGGGTGGGCGTAGGCCGGCAGGTCCAGGCCCCCGTCCACGCGGCGGACCAGCACGTCGACCACGTCGACCACGTCGACCACGCCAGCCATGTCGACCGGCTCCGCGGAATCCACAGTGGGCTCGGCCATGGCACCCGAGCCTACGCACCGCTGCTCCGGGCGCACCCCATCCGGGTGCCCCTTCAGATGACAGGATCGGGCGCGTGAGCGGACCCGCCAGCGGCCCCGGCGCCGGATACGCCGAGCGGCTCGCGGTGCCGCTGCGCTGGTGGGCGCTGGCCACGATGTTCCTGGCCTCGCTGCTGCTCGCGTTCCTGGTCGCGCTGCCGGCGTGGGTCGCCTTCGCCGGTGCGGGCGCCCTGACGGCCGCCACCGTCGCGCTCCTCGTCGGCTACGGCGCCGCCACGGTCGCAGTGCACGACGGCCACCTGGCCGCGGGACGGGCCCGGATCCCCGTGACGCTGCTGGCCGGTCCCGAGCCCCTCGGCCCGGAGGCAACCCGGCTGGCGCTCGGGCCGGACGCGGACGCACGGGCCTACCTCCTGGTCCGGCCCTACCTGCGCGAGTCGGTGCGGGTCACCGTCGTGGACCCGGGCGACCCCACGCCGTACTGGCTGCTCTCGACGCGCCACCCCGGGCAGCTGGCCGCCGCCATCGAGGAGGCCACGAAGGTGGCCGGCGGCTGACCCGAGCCCAGGCACCCGGTTTGGCAGACTGGTGCCGACCAGCTCGCAGCACCCAGGAGGCACCGGTGGCCGGAACGTCCAAGACCGTCGTCCAGGTGGCCGGCATGCTGCTGTCCGGCGCCCTGGCCAAGAAGGCCGTGGACGCCACGTGGCGGCTGGGCGCCGGGAGGAAGCCCCCCTCCGACCCGACCGACCCCGACGTCGCGATCCGCGAGGCCGTCCTGTGGGCGGTGCTCAGCGGCGCCGCCGTCGGCCTGGCCAGGATGATGGTCGACCGCAGGCTCGTGGCCTCGGCCCGCCGCCACGCCGCGAAGAGGGCCCGCTCGGGCGAAGCCCGAGGAGAGGCGAGCCGGCGGAACCTCTCCGTCGGCGCGTAGCGCCCGCTGGGAGGTTGCGCCGGCTCGCCGTTCTCGCGGGGACCGTGACGCGGGCACTCTCTCTTCGGCCTCCCTAGGCGCAGTCGCGGCAGATCATCGCGGTCGCGTCGGCGAGCTGGCTGCGGTGGTGCACCAGGAAGCAGCTCATGCAGGTGAACTCGTCCTCCTGCCGGGGCCGGACCTCCACCGCCAGCTCCTCGTGCGAGAGGTCGGCGCCGGGCAGCTCGAAGGACTCCGCCGCCTCGGCCTCGTCCTCGTCGACCTTGCCGGAGTTCTTGTCGTGCCGGCGCGCCTTGAGCTCCTCGATGCTCTCCTCGCCGGCCTCCTCCTCCGTCTTCCGAGGAGCGTCGTAGTCAGTTGCCATTGCCGTCTCTCCCTGCCCCGTCGAGGGTGCCAGTCACGTCTGCTCCGTCGTCTGCATACCCGGTTCCCGGTCCCGGGTCGGTCACGCCCCCACGAGGCCGTTGTCGCGGGACGCGAGGCGGATTGTGCACGATGCCGGCCCTCGATGCACGACCATCGCCTCGGTTGTCCGCGTGTTGGGCGCGCGGGAGCGAGATCACCCCGCCCCAACGGGTACGGCGAGCGATCTATTCCGGCGCTGCTCCGGCGGGCGACGTCGCGAGGAAGCCGCACCGCTCCACCAGCGCGGCGAAGGCGTCGAAGCCGTCCGCGGGGGCGCAGAGGATGCAGTCCAGGCCGCCCGCGCCGGTCCGGATCTCGACCCGCGCACCGGCCTCGGTCGCCACCAGGCCCGCGGCGGCGCGGTCCCAGAGGTTCAGCCCCTCCTCGACGTGCGCGTCCAGGCGCCCGGACGCGACGTCGCACACGTCCATGGCGGCGGATCCCCGGCGCCGTACGTCGCGCACGCTCTGCAGCAGCGCCGCGACCGCCGGGCCCTGCCTGCTGCGGACGTCGAGCCGGTAGTGGAACCCGGTGCCGACGAGGAACCGGTCCAGCGGCGGCGCCGGACCGAGCCGCAGCGGCCGGCCGTCGCGGGTCGCCCCGCCGCCGAGGGCCGCCGAGTACACCTCCGTGCGCATGACGTCGACGACCGCGCCGGCAACCGAGCGCTGCCCGTCCCCCTCGACGGCCGCGACGCTCACGGAGTACCCGGGCATGCCGTACAGGAAGTTCACCGTGCCGTCGATCGGGTCGACCACCCAGGTGACGCCCGAGCGGCTGCGTCCCGAGCCGCCCTCCTCGCCGAGGAACCCGTCGCCGGGCCGGAGCCTCGCCAGCCGGTCACGGAGGAACGCCTCGGACTCGCGGTCCACCTCGGTCACGATGTCGAGCTGGCTGGTCTTCGTCGCGGCGACGTCGACCTTGGCCCCGGCCCGCCGGCCCGCGTGCTCGTCGCGCCGCCGCAGCACCAGCTCGGCGGCCTCCAGGGCGACCTTCGTGGCGACCTCGCGCAGCTCCTCGTGCCCGCGGCCGCCGGGGCCGGGCACTCAGTCCCTCCCGCACAGCGCCGGGCGGTAGCCGCGCGGGTTCGCGCAGCAGCCGAGGGGACACACGTCCCACGACGGGCCGAGGTCGCCGACCGCGAGCCGGACGGGCTGCTCGCCCCGCTCGGCCGCCGCCCGCTCCAGCAGCAGGTCGCGCACCATGGCCACGAACCGCGGGTCCACCCCCGCCGTCGCGGCCCGCACCATGGTGACGCCGGCCTTCTCCGCCACGGCACGCGCCTCGGTGTCGAGGTCGTGGACCACCTCGACGTGGTCGGCCACGAACCCGACCGGCACCACCACCACTGCCGTCACGCCGAGCTCGGCGAGCTCGGCGATCCGGGTCCCCACGTCAGGCTCCAGCCAGGGCTGGGAGGGCGGTCCGGAGCGGGAGCAGAACACCAGCTCCGCGGCGTAGCGGTGGCCGGTCTCCTCCCGCACCCGCTCCACGATCTCGTCGCTGACCGAGCGGTGCTGGCCGACGTAGGCGCCGCCGAGGCCGGACGCGGCGTCCATCGCCGTCGGGATGGAGTGGGTCACGAACAGCAGCGTGGCGTCCCGGCGCACGTCGTCGCCGAGCTCGGCGAGAGCGGCCAGGGTCGCGTCGACCATCGGCTCGACGAACCCGGGGTGGTTGAAGTAGTGCCGCAGCCGGTCCAGGCGCGGCGCGCCGCGCACCCCGGAGACCACCTCGGCGGCCACCTCGCCGATCGCGTCCGCGAGGTTCTCGCGGTACTGACGGCAGCCCGAGTACGACGAGTAGGCGCTGGTCAGCACGCACGCGGCCCGGGTGACCCCGTCCGCGGCCATCTTGCCGAGCGCGTCGGTCAGGTAAGGCGCCCAGTTGCGGTTGCCCCAGTAGACCGGCACGTCGACGCCGTTGCCGAGCAGGTCCTCCCGGACCGCGGCGACGAAGGCCCGGTTGAGGTCGTTCAGCGGGCTGCGCCCACCCAGGTCGTGGTAGTGCGCCGCCACCTCGGCCAGGCGCTGCTCAGGGACGTCGCGGCCCCGGGTCACGTTGCGGAGGAACGGCTCCACGTCGCCGGGCTGCTCCGGGCCGCCGAACGAGACCAGCAGCAGCGCGTCGTACGGCGCGGGGTCGGCGGGCATGGTGCCAGACTACGAGTCCGTAGCATGGCGCCGGTGCTGTCCACCTACCGCGCGGTCCTCGGCGCGCCCGGGGCTCTGGCGTTCACCGCCACGGGTCTGGTCGCCCGGTTGCCGATCTCCATGGTGGGCCTCGGCATCGTCCTGCTCGTGTCGGAGCGGACCGGTTCCTACGCGCTGGCCGGGTCGGTGTCGGCGTCGTTCGTGCTGGCCAACGCGGCGGCCGGGGTGTTCGTCTCGCGGGCCGTGGACGGGTTCGGCCAGCACCGCGTGCTCCCGCCGGCGGTCCTGCTCCACGGGGCCGGACTGGTCGCGATGATGGCCGCGGTGGAGGCCGGCCGGGGAACGCCATGGCCGCAGCTCCTGGCCGGGGTGGCCGGCGCGTTCCTGCCGCAGGTGGGCGCGGTGGTGCGGGCCCGGTGGGGCCACGTGCTGCGCCACGACCCGGACAAGCGCCGGCTGCAGACCGCCTACGCGCTGGAGGCGGTCAACGACGAGATGGTCTTCATCCTCGGCCCCACCCTGGTGACCCTCCTCGCGACCCAGGTGCATCCGCTGGCGGGCCTGGCGACGTCGGTCGTCGCCTCGGTGGCGGGGACGCTGGTCCTGTCCACCCTGCGGTCCAGCGAGCCGCCCGCGCACCGCGACACCGCGCGGGGCCGGCCGGTGGAGCGGCTCGGCGCGGCCTCGCTGGCGCCCATGGTGGTCTGCGCGGCCGCGCTCGGTGTGCTGTTCGGCGGCACCGAGGTCGCCACCGTCGCCTTCACCGACGAGCGGGGCGCGACCAGCCTCGCCGGGCCACTGCTCGCGGTGTGGGCCCTGGGCAGCCTGATCGCCGGCCTGGTGACCGGCGCGATGACCGTCATGAGCAGCACGCTGACCCGGTTCCGCCGGGGCGCGCTCTCGCTGACCCTGCTGCTGCTGCCGCTCCCCTGGGTGCCGTCGGCCTGGGGGCTCGCCGCGGTGCTGTTCCTGGCCGGCTTCGCGATCTCCCCGACCCTCATCGCGGCCGCCTCCTGGATCGAGGAGACGGTGCCGGCCTCGCGGATCACCGAGGGGATGACCGTGTTCACCACGGGCCTGGTCGCCGGCGTCGCCGCGGGGGCATGGGTCGTCGGCGTGGTGGTGGACGCGCACGGTGCCTCGGCGGCGTACGCGGTGCCGGGCGCCGCGGGCGCCACCGCCACCCTCGTCGCCGTCGTGGCCTTCCCGCGCGGTGCGCGCAGCTCCGCCGCTACCCTGCGCGCATGACCACCCCACCGCGACTCCCGCCGCGGTGGACCAGCTGGTCCGGCCTGGCCTCCGCCGTGCCCGCGCAGCGGCTGGCGCCGCGGGACGCCGACCAGGTCGTGGACGCCCTGGCCGCGGCTCGGGCACGCGGGCTCCGGGTGCGGATGGTGGGCTCGGGGCACTCCTTCACCGACGTCGCCGTCACCGACGGCCTGCTGCTGGAGCCCACCGGCCTGGTCGGCATCGACGCGGTCGACCGTCACGCCGGCTCGGTCACCGTGCGGGCCGGCACCCCGCTGCACGTGCTCAACGCCGGCCTCGACGCGCTCGGCCTCGCCCTGCACAACCTCGGCGACATCGACCGGCAGACCGTCGCGGGCGCGGTCTCCACCGGCACCCATGGCACCGGAGGGCGCCGGGCGTCGCTGTCCGCGCTGGTGACCGCGGTGGAGCTGGTCACCGCGGAGGGCCGGCTCGTGCAGGCGTCGGCCACCCAGGAGCCGGACCTGTTCCATGCGGCGCGCCTCGGCCTCGGCGCCGTCGGGGTGCTCACCCGGCTGACGTTCGCGGTCGAGGACGCGTTCTGCCTGGAGGCGGACGAACGCCCGATGCGCTGGCAGGAGCTGGTGGCGGAGTACGACGAGCTGGTCGACCG
>JBIOYO010000331.1:0-3081 GCA_044870175.1 Nocardioidaceae bacterium
GGCACCACCCTCAACGACGTCGTCCTCGCGATGTGCAGCGGCGCCCTGCGCACCTACCTGCAGGAGCTGGACGCGCTGCCCGACACCAGCCTGGTCGCCATGGTCCCGGTCAACATCCGCGGCAAGGCGGCGACGCCGGACTCCCACGGCAACGCCGTCGGCACCATCATGGTGAAGCTCGGCACGGACCACTCCGACCCCGCCGACCGGCTCGAGCAGGTGCACGTCTCGATGGTCCAGGGCAAGAGAGCGCTGGCCGGCATGACCCCGCTGCAGGTCCTCGCGATGAGCGGCATCGGGGTCAGCCCGTCGGTGCTGGTGCCGCTGCTCCGCCTGCAGGGGATCGCCCGGCCGCCGTTCAACCTGGTGATCTCCAACGTCCCGGGCCCCCGCAAGCCGCTCTACCTCAACGGCGCCCGGATGACCGGCACCTACCCGCTGTCGGTGCCCATGCACGGCCAGGCGATGAACATCACCTGCGTGTCGTACGTCGACCAGCTCGCCTTCGGCCTGACCGGCTGCCGCCGCACGGCGCCGCGCCTGCAGCGGCTGCTCGGCCACCTCGACACCGAGCTGAACGCGCTGGAGCAGGCCGCCGGGGTGACCTCCGGGACCGGCGGGTACTAAGCAGCACGTGGCACGAGAGGGATGGGCGCGCGGGCGTGCGCGCGCGACCCGGACGGCGGCGGACGCGTGGGCAGACCCGATGCCGATCCGATCGGAGATCTTCTCGACAGAGCGGTTCGAGCGCCATGCGGTGTCACTGGCCGACAACCACACGGTGGTCGAGCGCGCTCCGCGGGTGGTCTCGCTGCTGCAGCGGCTGGAGCAGGACGCGCGGGCGCTGAGCACGGCCTACGACACGGTGGTCGGCGACGTGCAGGCCAACCGGGCGATCACTCCCGCTGCGGAGTGGATCATCGACAACTTCCACGTCGTGGAGGCCCAGGTCCGCCAGGTCCGGCTCGACCTGTCGCCTGGCTACTCCCGTGAGCTGCCCAAGCTCGGACCAGGCTGGCTGGCCGGACATCCGCGGGTCTTCGGGATCGTGTGGGCCTACGTGGCCCACACCGACAGCCTGGTCGACCCTGACCAGCTGGCCCGGTTCGTCCGGGCCTACGAGTCGCGCAAGCCACTGACGATCGGAGAGCTCTGGGCCGTCGCGATCACCCTGCGACTGCTGCTCATCGAGAACCTGCGCCGGCTCGCCGACCTGATCACCCACTCCGCAAAGGAACGCCGGTACGCCGACGAGGTCGCCGACCGGGTCCTCGCCGAGCAGCCGGAGGAGAGGCTGCGCATCGAGAAGGCGATCGCCGACAGCGAGAGCTACCAACCGTCCCGGGCCTTCTCCGTGCGGCTGCTGCGCCGGCTCCGCGGCCAGCCCGACGCCGAGGTCGAGGCATGGCTCCTCGCCCGGCTGGACGCGTGCGGGATGGACCCGGCGACCATCGTGCTGGAGGAGCACAGCTCCCAGTCCAGCGCAACGGTCACGATGCGCAACATCTTCAGGAGCCTGCGCCTCGTCTCGGACATCAACTGGGAGGACTGGGTCGAGAGCGTCAGCCTCATCGAGGTCGAGCTGCGCACCAACCCGGGCTACACCGCCCTGGACTTCCCCACGCGGAACATGTACCGCTCCGCGATCGAACGCCTCGCCCGGAAGTCCGGTCAGCGGGAGATCGACGTCGCGCGCGCCGCACTCATCCGAGCCCAGCATGCCGGCGACGAGGTGGGCAGTGACGTGGGCTACTGGCTCCTCGACGGCGGCCGGGTGGAGCTGGCGGAGGCGATCGGCTACCGCGAGTCGCGCCGCCGGTTGGTCGCGTCGACGCGGCCACATCCGCTCTGGCGCTACCTCGCCACGCTGACGCTCGCGACCACCGGCCTGGTCGGTCTGCTGCTGTTGGGGCTGCTCACCGTGGACGGGGGGCTCGGCACCGGCGCCCTCGTGACGACGTGCGTCCTCGCGGCGCTGCCGCTGAGCGACCTCGCGCTCGACCTGGTCAACTACTGGGCCACCCGGTTGTTCCGCGCGTCGCCGCTGCCGGGCCTGGCGTTGCGGGAGGGAGTTCCGGAGCGGTCGCGCACCATGGTCGCCATCCCGACGCTGCTGAGCTCGACCGCCTCTGTCGCCGACGACCTCACCCAGCTCGAGGTGCACTACCTGGCCAACTCCGACGGAGAGGTCTACTTCGCGCTGCTCACCGACTGGGTCGACAGCGACTCAGAGAGCCAGGAGCAGGACGAGGCACTCCTGGAGCAGGCCATCCTCGGCGTGAAGGCGCTCAACGAACGCCATGGCGAGCACTTCGTCCTGATCCACCGGCCGCGCACGTACAACCCCGCCGAAGGCGTCTGGATGGGCTGGGAGCGCAAGCGCGGCAAGCTGCACGAGCTCAGCGTGCTTCTGCGTGGAGAGGAGGCCGGGCTGTGGGTCGCCGAGGGCCGCCTTCCCGGGCCGTTCCGCTACGTGATCACCCTGGACGGCGACACCCGGCTTCCGCGTGGTGCTGCTCGCCGACTGGTCGGCAAGATCAGCCACCCCTTGAACCGCTGCCGTCTCGACCCGGTGACGCGGCGACCGCTCCGGGGGTACGGCATCCTCCAGCCACGGGTCGCGCCCTCGCTGCCGATGAGCCAGGGCAGCTCGCTGGTCCAGCGGGTGTACTCCATCCGCCGCGGTCTGGACCCGTACGTGTTCGCCGTCTCCGACGTCTACCAGGACCTCTTCGGTGAGGGCTCGTTCGCGGGTAAGGGCATCTACGACATCGACGTCATGCACACGGTGCAGGAGGGCCGCGTCCCGGAGAACACCTTGCTCAGCCACGACCTGCTCGAGGGCAACTACGCCCGCGCGGGGCTGGTCACCGACATCGAGGTCGTCGAGGAGTACCCGCTCCGCTACGAGGTGTCGGCGGCGCGGACACACCGGTGGGTGCGAGGGGACTGGCAGCTGCTGCCCTGGCTCCTGCACCGCCGTCAGGGGATCTCCGCGCTGGGGCTGTGGAAGATGCTCGACAACCTGCGCCGGTCGGCGGTGCCCGTCGTGCTCGCCGCCGGGCTGCCGATCATCCTCGC
>JBIOYO010000332.1:0-4638 GCA_044870175.1 Nocardioidaceae bacterium
AGCCCGACCCCGAACTGCTTGATCACCGGGTCGCCGTTGAGGATGAAGCTGGCGAACACCGACGTCATGATCAGGCAGGCGGCGGACGTGATCCGCGCGCTCGACGCCAGCCCGGACGCGGTCGCCCGGCGGGCCGGCTCGCCGCCCAGGTGGTGCTGCTGGATGTGGCTGACCAGGAAGACCTCGTAGTCCATGGACAGGCCGAACAGCACCGCGAACATCATCAGCGGCACGTAGCTGGCGATCGGCACCGTGTCGCGGGCGGTGTCGATGCCGACCAGGTCGATGCCCCACCCCCACTGGAAGCACGCGGTGAGGATGCCGAACGCCGCCGCCGCCGAGAGCACGTTGGTCAGCGCGGCCTGCAGCGGCACGAGGATCGAGCGGAAGGCGACCATCAGCAGGACGAAGCCGAGCATGATCACCGTGCCGATGACGAGCAGGAGCCGCTTCGAGATCAGGCTGGCCAGGTCGACGTACGACGCCGTGTAGCCCCCGACGTACGTCGTGATCCCGCCGTCGGCGTTGGCCTTCGGCACGACGTCGCCGCGGACCTTCGCCAGCAGGCCGGCGGTCTGGTCCGAGGCCGGCGAGGTCGTGGGCACCGCGGAGAGCAGCACCACGTCGCCCTTCTTGTTGGTCTGCGGCGGGGTGAGGGTCTTCACGCCGGAGGTCGCGGAGAGCGAGTTCTGCAGCCTGACGACGCGAGGGTCGGTGGCCCGCGGGTCGCCCCCGGCCTTGGTGACCATGGCGGTCAGCTGGTCCTGCAGCTGCTCGGCCTGCTTCTGCTCCTGCTCGGCCCGCTGCTGCTCGGCCTTCAGCTGGTCGGCCTGCTGCTGCAGCTGGGCGGCCTCTGCCTGCAGCTGGTCGGCCTGGGCCTGGAGAGCGGCGGCCTGCTGCTCGAGCTCGGCCTTCTCACGGGTCAGCTGGGCGGCCTGCGTGCGGAGCTGGTCGGCCTGGGCGCGCAGCCGGGCGGCCTGAGCCCTGAGCTGGTCGGCCTGTCGCTCAAGCTGCGTGGCCTGCGCCTGCAGCCGGTCGGCCTGAGCCTGGAGCTGGTTGGCCTGCCGGTCGAGCTGCCGGGCCCGTTCGGCGAGGCGCTCGGCCTCGCGTAGGAGGGGAGCGAGCTCCGCGCGGACCGCCGTCTCCCGCTCGCGCAGCCGGGCCAGCCGGGCTCGGAGCCGGGCCTTGCGGACCGGGTCGTCGGTCTCGGCGATCCTGCGCTGGACGACCCGCTCCCGAGCGAGGATCACGGCCAAGCGGCGGGCCAGCGGCCGGATCTCCCGCGCCAGGGCCTCCGCCTGCCGCCGCAGCCGGTTCCGCTCGGCGATCAGTCTGGTCCTCTCCGCCTCCAGGCGTCGTTGCTGGGCCTTGAGCCGCGCCTCCTGGCTCTCCAGACCGGCCTGCTGTCGCTTGAGACCTGCCTGCTCGTCCTCGAGCTGGGCCTGCTCCGCCTGCAGCCGGTCGCCCTCGTCGGCGAGCTTGGCGCCGCGCGCCTGAAGGGCCGCCTGCTGGTTCTCCAGCGACGCCTGCTGTGCCTCGAGCTGGCGCTGCTGGGCCTGGAGCTGCTGCTTCTGCTTCGGCAGCTGCTTCTGCAGCTTCTCGAGGTCCTGCTTCAGCGACGTCGCCTGGTTGTACTTGTCGGTGTACTCCTTGCTCGGCGAGGCCACCGGGTCGAGCTTCGAGGCGACCTGGAGCGGTCCGTTGTAGCCGACGCCGAAGCCGGCGGAGATCAGGTCGTAGGCCTTCCGCTGCGTGGTGTCCGGCGATGTCGCACCGAGGTCTTCTTGTCCGAGCTGCAAGGAAGGCGCGGGGACGATGAGCGGGGCAAGGAGAGCCAGCGCTCCGAGAGCGACCCAGGCGGGGTGGCGGGACAGCCATCCGGCCCACCGTGACCAGACCCCGCCACCGGTCGGCTTCCCGCGGAGGAAGGCCGGCACGGCGAGCCACCCGATCCGCGTGCCGAGCAGGCCGAGGAGCGCGGGAAGGAACGAGATCGCAGCCAGGACGGCGGTCAGCACGGCGACCGCGGAGGCCAGGCCGAGCGTGCTCAGCAGGGGGATCCCGGCCACGCGCAGCGCGACCAGCGCCACCACGACGGTGCCCCCCGCGAACACGATCGCGCTGCCCGAGGTGGCGACCGCCCGCGCGATGGACTCCTGCACCGGGACGCCGGACGCCAGCTGCTCCTGGTGGCGCGTGATCAGGAACAGCGCGTAGTCGATGCCGACGCCGAGCCCGATCATCGTGGCAAGGGTGGCGCCGGTGTCCGGCACGGCGACCAGGTGGCCGAGCAGGCCGACCAGCGCCAGCGCGATGCCCAGCCCCACCACGGCGGTGATGATCGGCAGGCCCATCGCGACGAGACTGCCCAGCACCAGTGTGAGGATCAGCATCGCGCAGAGGATGCCGACGACCTCGCTGCTCTCGGTCGGCTGGTCGGACAGCTCGGTGCCGATGGAGCCGGCCGCCTCGACCTGGATGCCGGCGGACTGTGCCGGCTTGGTGGCGTCGAAGACCCGCTGGGCGATCTCCTCGTCGAGCTCGCCGGAGCCGATGTCGAGCAGGACCGGGGCGAACGCCGTACGGCCGTCCTTGGAGACCAGCCCAGCAGCCTGGCCGGCGCTGCTGAACGGGCCGGTGACCGTGTCGACGTGCGGCGCCTTGCCCAGCGCCTTGACCGACGAGCTGACCGCGTCCTTGTACTTCTCGTCGCTGAGCTTGCCCGACTCGACGTGGAAGACGATCGGGTTGGCGCCGTTCTGCTGCGGCGGGAACCGCTCTCGCAGCAGGTCCTGGGCCTCCTGGCTCTCCGTGCCCGGAAGGTTCAGGTCGTTGCTGGTCTCGGGCCCGAACGTCACCACCAGGCCGACGATGCCGGCCACCACCAGCGCCCACACGCCGAGCACCACCCAAGGCAGCCGCGCGCAGAACCGGCCGAGAGCGTGGAGCGCACGACCCACGGTGACCTCCTGGTCGGGCTGCGGGTGCGCCGGAGTCTAGCGGCGAGGCCTACCCGGCGTCTGCTGGATCAGACCGGCCGGCAACGGGGTTGTCGTCACCTCGACGGTATCCCAGGTGGGTCCCCCTTCGGCCCGGCCGGTCATCGAGGCAGGGAGAGCGACGTGTCGATCTGGGTCAACGCCGACAACTCCGTGAGGGCCGAGACGGCGCGCATGTTCGCGGACATCCGGCGCGACGCCGGTGGGTCAACGTCGCCCGCACAACACCGAGCCCGCGTCGATCGAGGCGTAGAGCATGATCCGGCTGAACCGGGACCTTCTACGGCCGTCGAGCGACCCCGGGCAGCCGTCGCGCCCCAGGCCAGAGTCGAACTGGCGACCTTTCGCTTAGGAGGCGGCTGCTCTATCCACTGAGCTACTGGGGCCGTCGGTCAATCCTGTCACGACGAGGGTGCCCGGTTCGACGGTGCTCGGTCCGAGGCAGGCCGGTCGCGGGCAGATTCCCATGGGATGCCGACGTTTCGCCGCCTTCCACGACGTACGCGTCATGGGGAGCGGCAAACCGCCGTGGGAAGGCCCCCGCCGGGCGAACCGGTAAACCGGACTAGTCAGGCGATTCGGACATCGCCCGGCTGGTTTGGCACAATTGGGTCGGATGGCCGCGTCGCGAGCTCCGGCCACCAGGCCCGCCTCGACCGCCAGGACACCGCATGCTGCTGTACGACGGCCGTCACCGCGACGACAAGCCGCGGCGACACCTGCTGCGTGCCATCGCGATATCCCTCGGCGTCGTCCTGGTCACCCTCGTCGGCGGCGGCTTCGTGGTCTACCGCACGCTGGAGGGCAACATCACCGAGTCGCAAGCCTTCCAGGAGATCCTCGGCGAGCGCCCCGAGGTGGTCACCGCCGACTCCGGACCGCACGGACCACTGAACGTCCTGGTCCTCGGTGACGACACCCGCGTCGGCCAGCACGCGGTCAAGGGCACCGACGCCACGCCCGGCCTCTCCGACACCACGATCCTGCTGCACATCTCCGCGGACCGGAAGCACGCCTACATGGTCAGCGTCCCCCGGGACCTGATGGTGTCGCGGCCGGAGTGCCGCAGCAAGACCGACAAGCGCGAGGTGATCGCGGCCACCGACATCGCGCAGTGGAACGCCGCCTACGCCCTGGGCGGGCCGGCGTGCACGATCGCGCAGTTCGAGCAGATGACGAACATCCGGGTGGACCACTTCGTCGTCGTGCGCTTCGACAGCTTCCGCAGCATGGTCGACGCGCTGGGCGGGGTGGAGATCTGCGTGCCGGAGGAGGTCGACGACCAGATCGGCAAGATCTACCTGCCCCAGGGCCGCTACCTCGCCACCGGCCAGCAGGCACTGGACTACGTGCGCGTGCGCCACGTCATCTCCTCCAACGGCGACATCGGCCGGATGAGGCGGCAGCAGACCTTCCTCGCGGCCATGACCAACAAGGCGATCTCCAAGGGCACGCTGCTCAACCCGGTGCGCCTCTACAACTTCCTCGACGCGGCCACCAAGTCGCTGACCACCGACCCCGGCCTGCGCAAGCTCAGCGACCTGGTCGACCTGGGGATGCAGCTGCAGGACATCGGGCTGGACCAGATCCAGTTCCTGACCATGCCGATCACCGAGTACGAGCCCGATCGCAACCGGCT
>JBIOYO010000333.1:0-3074 GCA_044870175.1 Nocardioidaceae bacterium
GCGCCGCCGACTCACTCGCGACCGCTTCTGCCTCAAACCGACAGCGGGAGGCGTGGCCGTCGAGCAGGCCGCGCCGGCGTTGGTGCGGAGATGCGTCGCGTGTGCGCACGGAGGCGGGCTATCCGGAGAGGTGTGCTGGGGCGTCCGCCTCGGCCGGTTCAGCGGCGCTGCGAAGGCGTGGCTCGAACGCGAGAGGCGCGGTTCCAGGTTCGAGTAGGGTGCCGCGGCATGCATCGGCTTCTCGTTCTGTATCCGCCGCCCGCCGACCCGGACCACTTTCGCAACTACTACGAGGCCACGCATATCCCGCTGGTGGCGAAGATGCCGGGCCTGCGCGGCTACCGGTACGGCTTCGACGTCGCGGCGGGCGAGGGCGAGTCGCCGTACTTTTGCGTGTTCGAGGCTGACTTCGACGATGCGGCGGCGATGGGCGCCGGGCGTGGTTCCACCGAAGGGCAGGCCGTGGTCGCGGACGTCCCGAACTACGCCACCGGCGGCGTCGTCGTGCTCGACTACGAGCTGCGCGGCGGTTGAGACGCCGCTGCAGGACCTGCAGTCGCTTTGACGAGTAGACGGGTGTCCTCGTCAGGTCTTGGCGCGACTCTCGCTGACTGATTGGCCCAGCGATCGAGCGCCGCTGTCAGCTCAAGGAGCCGTTCGCCCCCGCGATGCCGGCGGGGCATCGGCGATGCTGTGGGCATGGAGTACGTGTCCAGAGTGCCGCGACCGCCGCTGGACGGGCTGATCGACGATCTCGACTACCTGGAGGGTGCGCCGCCGTACGCCCGGCTGATGCTGCCGCCGATGCCGTCGGCGCTGCTCATCGTCAACCTCGGGGCGCCGTTCCGCATCCGCGGCGGCACCGACAACGAGACGGCCGAGTACGCCGACGGCTGCGTGGTCACCACGCCCAGCCGCGTTCTGGAGTTCGGCTACCCACTCTGGACCCGGTCCGTCGGCGTGCACTTCAAGCCGTGGGGGCTGGCGCCGTTCCTGCCGATGCCCGCGGCCGAGCTGTGTGACCGGCCCGTGACGGTAGAGCAGGTCTGGGGCCGGCCCGCCATTGCTGAGCTGCAAGACCGGCTGGCCACGGCGGACCGACCGCACGCGATGCTGACGCTGCTCGAGGACGAGCTGATGCGACGGCTGTGCGAGACCGCCGGCCTCGGGCTGGTCCGTCATACGAGCAGCGTCATCGCGGCGACCAGCGGGGCGGTGGCGATCGGCGACCTGCGCGTGGCGGCCGGTGTCAGCAGCACGCATCTGGCACAGCGGTTCAAGGAGCTCATCGGCGTCACGCCGAAGCGGCTGGCCCGCACCTACCGCTTCACCGCCACCGTGTTCGCGATCGACCCCGCCGGACCGATCGACTGGGCCGACGTCGCGTTTGGCGCAGGCTACTTCGACCAGGCCCACTTCGGCCACGAGTTCCGGGCGTTCACCGGGCTCACGCCAACCCGGTACGTCGAAGTCCGGCGGCGATTCCTGCGCGAACATCCCGGCCACGCGCTGGACGGCTGGCCGCTGCCGGCCGATTGATTTTCTACAAGAGCGACGGCTCACGGAGCACTAGGTTGGGCCACCCCCGAAGCAAAGGAGAGCCCCGTGGGCAAGGTGGTCATGTACAGCTCGGTGTCGGTGGACGGCTTCGTCGCGGACGAGAACGACCAGCCCGGACCGCTGTTCGACTGGCTGGCCGGCGGTGACGTCCCGTTGGACGAGAGCGGCGCGGTGAAGGTGTCGCAGACGTCCTACGACTACACCCGGCCGTACTGGGACCAGATCGGGGCGACACTCGTCGGCCGCCACGTCTTCGACATGACGGACGGCTGGGACGGAAAGCCTCCGGGCGGGATCGACCACGTGGTCGTCGTGACGCACCGGCCGAAGCCCGAGAGCTGGGACCCCGAGGCGCCGTTTCACTTCGTCGAAGGCGTCGAGGCAGCGGTGGCCAAGGCGCAGGAGCTTGCGGGTGACCGCTTGGTCGAGGTCGCCGCAGGCGACGTCGGTGGCCAGGTGCTTGCCGCGGGCCTGATCGACGAGGTGCGCATGGACGTCGTACCCGTCGTGTTCGGGTCCGGCAAGCGCTACTTCGGGTCAGTCCACGCGCAGCACCTGTTGGAGGATCCTGACGAGGTGATTCAGGGCAATCGGGTGCTTCACCTGCGCTATCGGGTGCGCCGTTAACGCTCTTGCGCGAAATGACAGGCCGCCGCGCTTGTGGGCGTGACCGCTCGATTCGCCCGCGCGCGCCGTAGGGCGCGGGCACTCGCCCGCGCCCTGGGCACGACGCCGCGGTTAGTCGATTCGCACCTGCATGAAGGCGGGCTCGGAGCGGAAGGTCTGGAAGTGGCCGTTGTTGGTGTTGGCACACACGAACTTCCAGAACCGCTCGCTGAGGCGCAGCACCGCGGCCGCAGACTCGGCGTCGGATCGGCTCATCTGCTGCTTGACGACAAACGGCTCGGCGTCGTTGAGCGGGCGGTCCACCCATGCCGCCGAACCGAGCGGCATGTGCCCGTAGGTCGCCGGCTCGCCGGCCGCGACTCCGGACTTGCGGAACTGGACCGTCAGCGTGCTGCCGTCGTATGCGGCCGTGACGCCGCGTCCGCCCCGGACGATCAGTGGGAAGAAGCCTTCAGGATCCATCTCTACCTCGCAGGGTTCGTTTCCGCATAGAGGCCGATGACCCAGTGCGAAATACACGACACGGCCGCCCACGCGCTCGGTGTCCCCGAGTCCTCAAGGGCGAACGCGGATGACCGTCTTGCCGTTGAGCCGCTCGGTCGGGTTGAGGGCGGCGACGGCATCGTCGAGGGTCGCGACGGTGCCGATGTTGGTTCGCAGCCGTCCGTCGCGCACCCGGTGGACGATCTCGCTCAGTTGGGCGCGATCGGCCTCGACGACGAAGTCGATTGCCAGGCCGTCGGCGGGCCGCGCCTCGGGTGGCCCTACGACGGTCACCAGGGTTCCTCCGGCCCGGATCAGGCTTGCGGACCGCTTCTGGATGTCTCCGCCGATGACGTCGAAGACCAGGTCGACGCCGCCGACGTCTTCCAGGGCGTCGTTCTCCA
>JBIOYO010000334.1:0-2009 GCA_044870175.1 Nocardioidaceae bacterium
CTCGTTGCCGCCGACGGCGTAGCCGAGGACGGTCAGGCCGGTGGCCCAGAGCACAGCGCCGACGAACGACCAGGTGAGGAACTTGCGCCGGCTCATCTCCCCGGCCCCGGCCACGACGGTGATGAACGTGCGCACGATCGGCACGAACCTGCCGAGCACCAGTGCCTTGTTGCCCTGGCGCTCGAAGAAGTCGTGGGTCTTGCGGAAGTTCCGGGTGTTCAGGAACCGGCCCTCACGGTGGAAGATCGCCGGACCCACCTTGCGGCCGATCTCGTAGCCCACGACGTTGCCGGCGAAGGCCGACGCGCTCAGGATCACGCAGGCGGCGGCGAGCGACATGTCGATGTCGCCGCGGTGGATGAACAGCCCGACCGAGAACAGCAGCGAGTCACCGGGCAGGATCGGGAACAGCAGCCCGCACTCGACGAACACCACGACCACCGCGGCCCAGAACATCTGCTGACCGAACTGGTCCAGCCACCACTGCGGGTCCATCCAGTCCAGGCCGAGCAGCAGCGGCACGGCGTGCAGGACGGTCACGCCAGCAGCGTACGGCGGCAGCCTAAGGTGCCGCTGTGGACGACCCAGACCGCCGCGCGCCGTACGACCCCATGCCGCACGGACCGGCCGAGGTGGGGGTCGGTCCCTGGCCGGGTCCGTGGCCCGAGGGCGACCAGTACGACGCCGGACTGCTCGCCCACGGAGACCGGCGCAACGTCGTCGACCGCTACCGCTACTGGACCCTGGACTCGATCGTCGCCGACCTCGACCGGCGCCGCCACGACTTCCACGTCGCGATCGAGAACTGGCAGCACGACTTCAACATCGGCACCATCGTCCGCACGGCCAACGCGTTCCTGGCCGGCGAGGTGCACATCGTGGGGCGCCGCCGGTGGAACCGCCGAGGGGCGATGGTGACCGACCGCTACCAGCACCTCTCCCACCACGCGACGGTGACCGACCTGGTGGGGAGGCTGCGCGAGCTCGGCGTACCCCTCGTCGGCGTCGACAACCTGCCCGGCTCGCGACCCCTGGAGTCGACAGCGCTGCCACGGCGGGTCTGCCTGCTCTTCGGCCAGGAGGGTCCGGGCCTCTCCGAGGCGGCGCGGGAGGCGTGCGACCTCACGCTGTCCATCGCCCAGTTCGGCTCGACCCGGTCGATCAACGCCTCCGCCGCCGCCGCGATCGCGATGCACACGTGGGTGGTCCAGCACGCAGAGCTGCCCGGGACGGGCTCGCTAGAACACTAGGAAATGGCCACTAGAGCAGCACCTCCAGCTGCCCGGCCAGCAGGTCCGCGTCCGGGCCGAGCACGAGCTGCACGACGCGGCCGTCGCGAAGCACTCCGTGCGCCCCCACGCCGTCGAGCGCGCGTTCGTCGACGAGCGCGGGGTGCCGCAGCTCGATCCGCAGCCGGGTGATGCACGCCTCCAGCTCGACCACGTTCGGAGGCCCCCCGATCGCGGCGAGGATGTCCTCGGCTCGGGTCATTCGGCCAGTGTGCCACCGGTGCCGGGCGGTCTAGAGTGGCGGCGTCGTCGCAGCCTGCCGCCTGGCAGCACCAGGCAACAGCCCAGCAGCAACCAGGAGAGCCTTATGCCCATCGCGACCCCCGAGAAGTACGCCGAGATGCTCGACCGCGCGAAGAGCAGCTCCTTCGCGTTCCCCGCGATCAACGTGTCGTCGTCCCAAACCCTGAACGCCGCCCTCAAGGGCTTCGCCGACGCCGAGAGCGACGGCATCATCCAGGTGTCCACAGGGGGGGCGGAATACCTGTCCGGCCCCGGCGTGAAGAATATGGTGGTCGGGTCGCTGGCCTTCGCGGCGTACGCGAACGAGGTCGCCAAGGCGTACCCGGTCAACATCGCCCTGCACACCGACCACTGCCCCAAGCCCAAGCTCGACGGCTTCGTGCGGCCGCTGCTGGACATCTCGCTCGAGCGGGTGAAGAACGGCGAGCCGCCGGTGTTCCAGTCGCACATGTGGGACGGGTCGGCGGTCCCCCTCAA
>JBIOYO010000335.1:0-2359 GCA_044870175.1 Nocardioidaceae bacterium
TGGCGCTGTTCACCGCCGACGGTCCCGGGCTGGCCGCGGTGTGCCGGCTGGCCGACCAGGTCCGGCGCGACGTCGTCGGCGACCAGGTCACCTACGTGGTGAACCGCAACATCAACTTCACCAACGTGTGCTACACCGGCTGCCGCTTCTGCGCCTTCGCGCAGCGCCGCACCGACCCCGACGCGTACTCGCTGTCCCTGGCCCAGGTCGCCGACCGGGCGGAGGAGGCCTGGCAGGTCGGCGCCACCGAGGTGTGCATGCAGGGCGGCATCGACCCCGAGCTGTCGGGCACCGCGTACTTCGACCTGGCTGCGGCCGTGAAGTCCCGCGTCCCCGGCATGCACGTGCACGCGTTCAGCCCGATGGAGGTGGTCAACGGCGCGGCACGGTCCGGGCTGTCGGTGCGCGACTGGCTGGTCCGCGCGCGGGAGTCCGGCCTCGACTCGATCCCCGGCACCGCGGCGGAGATCCTCGACGACGACGTGCGCTGGGTGCTCACGAAGGGCAAGCTGCCGACCAGCAGCTGGGTCGACGTGGTCACGACCGCGCACCGCCTGGGCATCCCCTCCAGCTCGACGATGATGTACGGCCACGTGGACCGGCCCGACCACTGGGTGGGCCACCTGCGCGTGCTGCAGCGCATCCAGGACGAGACCGGCGGCTTCACCGAGTTCGTGCCGCTGCCCTTCGTCCACCACAGCGCACCGATCTACCTGGCCGGCGTCGCCCGTCCGGGGCCCGCGATGCGCGACAACCTGGCCGTGCACGCCACTGCCCGGATCCTGCTGCACGGGCGGGTCGACCACGTGCAGACGTCCTGGGTCAAGCTCGGCGTGGACGGCACGCGCGCGATGCTGCAGGCCGGGGCCGACGACCTTGGCGGCACGCTGATGGAGGAGACCATCTCTCGGATGGCGGGCTCCGAGCACGGGTCCGCCAAGACGCCCGCGGAGCTGGCCGACATCGCCGCTGGGGCGGGCCGCCCGGTGCGTCAGCGCACCACGACCTACGGCGCCGTGCCGCCGCCCTCCGTGCCGGCCGGCCCGGAGCCGGCGCGCCGGCCCAGCCTGACGGGAAGCCCGTCCACGCCGTAGACGATCGACTGCCGGCGGAACGCCAGGTCGGTCTCGGCGAGCGACAGCCCCGGGTAGCGGCGGGCCAGCGCCGGGTAGGCGATGCGCAGCTCCATCCGGGCCAGCTCCGCGCCGACACACCGGTGGAAGCCGTAGCCGAAGGCCACGTGCGAGGCGTGGACCCCGCGCCCCGGGCGGAACCCCTCCGGGCTGGTGGCGTCCGCCGCGGTGAGCGGGTCCCGGTTGACACCCGCCAGGTGGCACATCAGCACGTCGCCCTCGCGGATCCGCCGGCCGCCCACCTCCACGTCATGCTTGGCGAATCGGGGGAAGGCCACCTGCACCACCGCGAGGTAGCGCAACAGCTCCTCGACCACCGCCTCCACGTCGGCGCTGCCGTCGGCCAGCGCCGCGTAGTGCTCCGGGTGGCTGAGGAGCACCGCGGTGCCCAGCGCCAGCATGCTGGCGCTGGTCTCCAGGCCTCCGGTGAAGGCGCCGTCCGCGAGCCCGCCGAGGTCGAAGTCGCTGATCTCCTCGCCGTGCTCGCGGATGATCTGGCCGACCAGCCCGTCACCGGGGTCGCGGCGCTGGGCCCTGGCGAAGTCGAGCAGGAACTCCCGCGAGCCGGAGATGGCGCCGAACGTGCCGACGCCGCCCTGGGTGACGTCGAAGCGGGCGGTCGCCATCGCGCGGAACCGGTCCCGGTCCTCCACCGGAAGACCGAGCAGCTCGCAGATCACGCCGAAGGGGACCTGGAAGGCGAACGAGGGGACCAGGTCGACCACGCCGTCATCGTCGGCCTGTGCGGCCAGCTCGCCGAGCTGCCGGTCGACGATCGCCTCGATGCGCGGCCGCAGCCGCTCCAGCCGGCGCATGGTGAACTCGGGGGTGAGCAGCCGGCGCAGCCGCGTGTGGTCGGGCGGGTCGGTGAACCCCAGGCCGCCGATGTCACCGTCCGTGGCCGAGCCGGCGCGGCCGGCGTACGGCCGGATGTCGTTGCTGTAGCTGGTGGTGTCGGACAGCACCTGGCGGGCCTCGGCGTCGCCGGTCACCATCCAGACGGTGATGCCGAGGAACGACGTGAGCCGGTGCACGGGGTCGGTTGCCCGCACCTCGGCGATCCTCGGGACGGGGTCGAAGCCGTTGCGGCGCAGGGGCCACGCCAGCGACTCGGGGACCCGCTCGACCCGGGACAGGTCGACGCCGCCGGCCCGGCGCAGCAGCCACTGCCGGGCCTGCGCCTGCAGGTAGGTGGTGAGCCGAGCCATAGCCGCTCCTGGTCCGGA
>JBIOYO010000336.1:0-5583 GCA_044870175.1 Nocardioidaceae bacterium
CCGCCGCCGGGCAGCCCGCTGAACAGCAGCTCGGCGAGGTACGCCGCCGAGCCCGCGGCGATGATGTTGATCGCCACGCCCGAGACGATGTGGTCCACGCCGAACACCACCGTCGCGAGCGCGTGCAGCGCGCCCGCGAGGGCCCCGAGGACCGCGGCGCCGACGACGCCGGCGACCCAGCCGTAGTGGTAGCCGAAGTAGCCGGCCCCGAGCGTGCCCATGATCATCATGCCCTCAAGGCCGATGTTGACCACGCCAGCCCGCTCCGACCAGACCCCGCCGAGGCCCGCCATGGCGATGGGGACCGAGGAGATCACCGCGGCGCGGAAGGTGCCCTCGGAGGTGAGGTCCCCCGCGCTCGTGACCACGCGGACGACGGAGAAGGTGACGATGAGCAAACTCAAGTAGAGCCAGACCCGCGAGGGCAGCCGCTCGGACAGCCTGGACGTGGCGGTGTCCGGCCGGCCGGCCCGCTGGGCTGGGGCGCTCATCGCACCTCCTCCGCGAGTCCCTGCGCGGCAAGGGCGTCGGCGACCGCGCGCTGCTCCAGACGCTGCTTGTAGCGGCGCACCACCTCGTAGGCGATGACGACGCTGAGCACGACCACGCCCTGGGTGACGGCCACGATCTCCGGGGAGATGTCGGCGAGGATCCCCAGCGGCGTGGCCTGCTCGCCGAGCCAGGCGAAGATCAGCGCGCCGAACGCGATGCCCAGCGGGTGGTTGCGGCCGAGCAGCGCCACGGCGATGCCGGCGAAGCCGATGCCGGCCTGGATCGTCGAGCCGTAGTTGTGCGCGACCCCGAACAGGTTCGGCATGCCGATCAGGCCGGCGACCGCGCCGGACATCAGCATCGCGACGACGACCATCCGGCGGACGTTCACCCCGCTGGCCACGGCGGCGGTCTCCGACTGGCCGGTGGCGCGCAGGTCGAAGCCGAAGACCGTGCGGTTGAGCAGGAAGGAGAAGCCCACCCCGGCGACGACGGCCAGGACGACGAGCCCGAACAGCTTGGTCTGGGAGTCCGGGAACACCGTGATCCCGCCGACCCACGAGGACTCCGGGACGGTGTCGGTGACGATGGTCTGGCCGCGGCGCTCCCCGACCTGCCGGAGCAGGTAGGCGGTCAGCGACAGGGCGATCGCGTTGAGCATGATCGTGGAGATCACCTCGCTGACCCCGCGGGTCACCCGCAGCACGGCAGCGATGCCCGCCCAGGCGGCCCCGGCGGCCATGGCGACCACCAGCGTGGCGAGGGTGTTGAGGTAGCCCGGCAGCCACGCCTGGGCGGCGAACCAGGCGGCGAAGAACGTCGCGACGCGGTACTGCCCCTCCACGCCGATGTTGAACAGGTTCATCCGGAAGCCGATGGCCGCCGCCAGGCCCGAGAGGTAGAGGATGGTCGCGTCGTTGAGGATGCTGACCACGACCCGGTCCGCGGGCCAGCTGAGCATGGTCTCCCAGAACGCCGCCGGGTCGTCGCCGGCGGCCACCAGCACCAGTGAGGTGACGACGGCGGCGACGACGAGCGCGAGCGCCGGGGCGGCCAGCGTCAGGCCGACCTGCCGCAGTGCCTTCATTCGACCCTCCCCTGGTCGCCCTCGGACGGGTCGGCCCCCGTCATCGCCGACCCCAGCTGCTGCGGGGTGACGGTCTGCGGGTCGAAGTCGGCGACGATGCGGCCGCGCAGGATCACCTTCAGGGAGTCCGACAGCCCGATCAGCTCGTCGAGGTCCGCCGAGACCAGCAGCACCGCGAGGCCCCGGCGACGGGCCTCCCTGATGTGGTCCCAGATCGCCGCCTGGGCGCCCACGTCGACGCCGCGTGTGGGGTGAGCGGCGACCAGCAGGCTGGGCTCGCCGCTCATCTCCCGTCCGACGATGAACTTCTGCTGGTTGCCCCCGGACAGGGCGCGGGCGTTGGTGTCGATGCCGGGCGTGCGCACGTCGTACTGCTCCACGATGCGCTCGGTGTCCTTGCGCGCGCCGCGGCGGTCGACCAGCTTCCCGCGCACCGCAGGCGCCTGGGTCTGGTGCCCCAGGATGCGGTTCTCCCACAGCGACGCGTCGAGCAGCAGGCCGTGCCGGTGCCGGTCCTCGGGGATGTAGCCGACCCCGGACGCCCGCCGGCGCCGCGTGCCCCACGCCGACACGTCGGCGTCGGCGAGCTCCACCACGCCCGCCGACGGCTTGCGCATGCCGATCACCGCCTCGACCAGCTCGGTCTGGCCGTTGCCCTCGACGCCGGCGATGCCGAGCACCTCCCCGGCATGGATCACCAGGTCGACGTCCTCCAGGACCGCGCGTCCGGACGCGTCGTGGACGGTCAGGTCGCGGACCTCGAGCACCTCCCGGTCGGTCACCGTCGACTCGGCCGTGCTCGGGCTCGGCAGCTCCTCGCCGACCATGAGCTCGGCCAGCTCGCGAGACGTCACGGTGGCCGGGTCGACGGTGGCGACGGTGGTGCCGCGCCGCAGCACGGTGATCTCGTCGGAGACGGCGCGGACCTCGTCGAGCTTGTGGGAGATGAAGATCAGGGTGTGCCCCTCCCGCTTGAGCTCGCGGAGGTTGTCGAAGAGCGCGTCGACCTCCTGAGGCACCAGCACCGCGGTCGGCTCGTCGAGGATGATGATCTTCGCGCCGCGGTAGAGCACCTTGAGGATTTCCACCCGCTGCCGCTCCCCCACTCCGAGGTCCTCGACCAGCTCGTCGGGGTCGAGCTCGAACCCGTAGGCCTCGGAGATGCGGCGGATCTCCGCCGCCGCGTCGGCGCCGATGCCGTGCAGCCGCTCGGCGCCCAGGACCACGTTCTCGGTGACGGTGAGGTTGTCGGCGAGCTGGAAGTGCTGGAACACCATGCCGATGCCGTGCCTGATCGCGTCCGACGGCGACGACATCGTCACCGGCCGGCCGTCGACCTCGATGGTGCCCTCGTCCGGCTTCTGCACGCCGTACAGGATCTTCATCAGCGTGGACTTGCCGGCGCCGTTCTCCCCCACCAGCGCGTGCACGGTGCCCCGCCGGACCTCGAGCGAGACGTCGTAGTTGGCCCGGACGCCGGGGAAGCTCTTGCCGATGCCGGTCAGGCGGACCGCGACGTCTCGTGTCGCGGTCGCGGTCGCGCCGTCGGGCTCGGGCTCGGTCATGTCAGGGAGTGGTCGGGACCTTGATCTCCCCGCTCTTGATCTTCTCCGCATAGGCGTCGATGTCGCCGGTGATGTCGTCGATGAACCCGCCCGAGGTGGAGTAGCCGACGCCGTCCGACTTCAGGTCGTTGGTGACGAAGCCGCTGGGCGCGTCGCCGTCGTCGAAGGCCTTGGCGTAGTCGAAGACCGCCGTGTCCACCCGCTTGAGCATCGAGGTCAGGATGTGCGGCTTCTGCTCCTTGCTCGCGGTGAGGTACTGGTCGGAGTCCACGCCGATCGCCCACTTGCCCTTGCCGGCCGCGACCACCGCGTCGAACACGCCGAGCCCGGACTTGCCGGCCGCGTGGTAGACGATGTCGGCGCCGTTGTCGTACATGCCGGTGGCGGCCGTCTCTCCACCGGACGGGTTCTCGTAGCCCTGCTGCGGGTCCTCCTGGGAGAGGTACTCGGTCTGGATCTTGATCTTCGGGTCCACCGCCTTGACCCCGGCCTTGTAGCCCGCCTCGAACTTCTGGATGAGCGGCCCGTTGACGCCGCCGACGAAGCCGACGTTGTCGGTCTGGGTCTTCATCGCCGCGGCGACCCCGACCAGGAACGAGCCCTGCTCCTCGGCGAAGACCAGGTCGGCGAGGTTGTCGAGCGGCGCGGGGTTGCCCTTCTCGTCCAGGCTGGCGTAGCCGTCGACGACCGCGAAGTCGGTGTCGGGGTACTCCTGCGCCACCGTGCGCGCCGCGGGAGAGTAGACGTAGCCGATCGCATAGATCGGGTTGAAGCCGGCGTCGGCCAGCGTGCGCAGCCGCTCCTCACGGTCCGCGTCGGTCTCGCCACTGCCCGCCTCGATCTCCTTGCAGGTCGCGTCGAGGTCCTCCACGGCCTTGGTGAGGCCCTCGTACGCCGAGTCGTTGAAGGACTGGTCGCCCCGCCCCCCGACGTCGTAGGCCACGCCGATCTGCGGGCCGTCGCCGTCGGCTGCCTTGCAGACGTCCTCGCTGGACGCGGCGTCGCCGCTGCCCGACCCGTCACTGGAGCTGTCGTTGCCGCACCCGGCCAGCACCAGCGCTGCCGCGGCGATCGCGATCGACACCCTGCCGAACCGTCGCAAGAGTCCTCCTCGGATCCATGCCCGCCCCGGTCAGGGCGCGGATGGTCAGCAGACTAGGCGTCGCCCGCGGCGTCCCCTGCACCGGCCGCCGGTTCTTGGTGGGTTCGTTACGAAGTCGTTAGTGGCGGTCCCCGGGTCACAGGGGCGGGTGGGCGTGCCGGTGCGGGTTCTTCAGGGTGTGCAGGGCGGCCTCGGCGAGCACGGCCGCGCCGATGCCCACTGCCCGGTCGTCCACGCGGAGGTCGCCCTGGTGCAGGTCGTAGCTGGGCCCGCCGGGCGTGCGGGTGCCGAGCCGGCCCATCGCGCCCGGAGTCTGCTCCAGGTACCAGCCGAAGTCCTCCCCGCCGAGGCTCTGGGCGGTGGACACCACGCCGTCCTCGCCGAGGACGTCCTCGACGGCGTCGCCGAGGATGGCGGTGGAGCCCGGCTCGTTGACCACGGGCGGCACCCCGCGGAGGTAGGTCACCTCGGCCCCGACGCCGTACGGCGCGACGATCTGGGCGATCAGCTCGCGGACCAGCTCCTCGGCGTCGGCCCACGTGCCGGGGTCGAGCATGCGCAGGGTGCCTTGGACCTCGCCGCTGGCCGGGATCACGTTGCGGGCGGACCCGGACCGGACCACACCCCACACCATGCTGGCTCCGGCGCGCGGGTCCAGCCGGCGGCTCAGCGCCCCGGGCAGCTGGGTGACCAGCTCGCCGAGGGCGTAGATGAGGTCCTGGGTCAGGTGGGGGCGGCTGGTGTGGCCACCCCGCCCGCTCAGGTCGACCCGCACCGAGTCGGCGGCGCCGGTCAGCGGACCGACGCGCAGGCCGACCTTGCCGACGTCCAGGGCGGGGTCGCAGTGCAGGCCGAAGACGTGGGTCACGTCGTCCAGCGCGCCGGCGTCGATCAACGCGAGGGCCCCGCCCGGCATCACCTCCTCGGCCGGCTGGAACAGCAGCCGCACCCGCCCGGGCAGGTCGGCGTCCGCCAGCGCGAGCCCCGCCCCGACCAGCGCGGCGACGTGCACGTCGTGCCCGCAGGCGTGCGCGACCCCGGGCACGACGCTCGACCACGGCTCCGCGGAGCGGTCGTCGATGGGCAGCGCGTCGAGGTCGGCTCGCAGCGCGACGGTGGGTCCGGAGTCCGGTCCGAGCTCGGCGACCAGGCCGGTGGAGGACAGCTGCTGGACCCGGATGCCGGCGTCGCCGAGGCGCTTGGCGACGATGCCGGTCGTGCGCTCCTCGGCCCAGGCCAGCTCCGGGTGGGCGTGCAGGTCGCGCCGCATCTCGACCAGCTCGTCGGCCATGCCTCGCACGGCCCGCGTCACGTCCACGGGTCCACGCTATCCGGCG
>JBIOYO010000337.1:0-5079 GCA_044870175.1 Nocardioidaceae bacterium
CAGGCCGCTCCTGCAGGCATCGGCCACAACCTCGCTGACCCGGGGGCTCAGTGAGGAGGCCGGGTCGCCGGACCGGGGCGGCGGCGCGGGCGTGGATGGGCCTGGCCGCCCCGGAGCGAGGAACGAGCGCAGGGGCTGGTTGCCCGCGCCGCCGTTCCGGGGAGGTGGCCTGGTCTCCTCACACCGGGTGCGGGATCAGCGCCGGCCGAGCGCCTTGTAGGTCCAGCCCGCGGCGCGCCAGCGGGCGGGGTCGAGGGCGCCGCGGCCGTCCAGGACCCTCGGCAGCCGCACCAGCTCGCGGACGGCGACCGGGTCCAGGGCGACGTACTCGTCCCACTCGGTCAGCAGCAGCACCAGCTCGGCGTCGCCGACCGCCTCCTCGACGGTGTCGACGAACTTCAGGTCCGGCCACTTGGCCTGGGCGTTGGCGATCGCGCGCGGGTCGGTGACGACGACGTCGGCGCCCTGCAGCGACATCTGGGCGGCGACGCTCAGCGCGGGGGAGTCGCGGACGTCGTCGCTGTTCGGCTTGAACGCCGCGCCGAGCACCCCGATGCGCACCCCCACGATCGAGCCGCCGCAGACCTCGCGGGCCAGGTCGACCATCCGCACTCGGCGCCGCATGTTGATCGAGTCGACCTCGCGGAGGAAGGTCAGCGCCTGGTCCACGCCGAGCTCGCCGGCACGGGCCATGAAGGCACGGATGTCCTTGGGCAGGCAGCCGCCGCCGAAGCCGAGCCCGGAGCGAAGGAACGCCGGGCCGATCCGGGGGTCGTGGCCGATCGCCTCGGCGAGCTGGGCGACGTCGCCGCCGGCCGCCTCGCACAGCTCGGCCATGGCGTTGATGAAGGAGATCTTCGTTGCCAGGAAGGAGTTCGCGGCGACCTTGACCAGCTGGGCGGTCGTGTAGTCGGTGACCACCAGGGGCATCCCCTCGGTGAGCACCGCGGCGTACACCTCGTCCATCACCCGTCGGGCGTGCTCGCCGGCGTCGCCGTCGGGGACGCCGTAGACCAGGCGGTTCGGGCGCAGGGTGTCCTCGATGGCGTGGCCCTCGCGGAGGAACTCCGGGTTCCACACCAAGGTCGCCTGCGGCGCCTCGGCGGCCATGCGCTCGGCGATCCGCTCGGCAGTGCCCACGGGCACCGTGGACTTGCCCGCCACCACCGACCCGGGCGCGAGCACGGGTAGCAGAGTGTCGACAGCGGAGTCCACGAACCGCAGGTCCGCCGCCTGCTCGCCGCGCCTCTGCGGCGTGCCCACGCAGACGAAGTGCACCTCGGCGCCGGCGAGGTCCTCCCGCGCCGTGGTGAACCGGAGCCGGCCGCTGGCCAGGCCCTTGCTCACCAGCTCGTCGAGGCCGGGCTCGAAGAACGGCGAGGTGCCCTGGCCGAGCGCGGCCACCTTCGCCTCGTCGACGTCGTAGCCGACGACGTCGTGGCCGAGGTCGGCCATGCAGGCGGCGTGGACGGCGCCCAGGTAGCCGCAGCCGACAATGGAGATGCGCACGTGCTGCCTCCTAGGCGATCGAGCGGGCCGGTGCCGGTGAGGTCGGCTGCTGCTGTTGGACGGACGCCGGTGACTGGGGCCGGCGGCGTTCGAGGACGAACCGGCGCAGCTCGCGCTCGTCGTCGAGGGGCACGTAGTCCGGGGGGGGCCCGTCGCTCGGGGCCGCCGCGGGGCTCACGCCCGCGACCGTGGCCTGGGAGCCGGAGAGCCGATGGAAGACGCCGACGTACGCCGCCGCTTGCGGCCGCCAGTCCAGCTCGGTGGCGACGCGCTCGCGAGCGTGCAGCGCCAGCTTCAGCCGCAGCTCGGGGTCGTCCAGCAGGCGCTCGACAGCGTCGGCGAACCCCTGCACGTCCCCGGACTCCACGTACAGCACCGAGTCGCCGCCCGACACCCGCGTCTCGACCAGGTCGAAGGCCACCGACGGGAGCGCGTAGGCCATGTACTCCATGGTCTTGTTCATCGTGGAGATGTCGTTCAGCGGAGTCTTGAGGTCAGGGCACAGGCCGATGTCGGCGGCGCTCAGGTGCTCGGCGATCATCGCCTTGTCCGCCAGGCCGGTGAACCTCACCACGTCGTCGAGGCCGCGCCGGGCGCAGTCGGCCCGGAGGTCCTCCAGGCAGTCGCCGAAGCCCATCAGCACCGCGTCGACGTCGTCGCGGCCACGACGCCGGACCAGCTCCTCCATGACGTCGAGGATCGAGTCGACGCCGTCCTGGGGGCCCATGATCCCGAGGTATGCCAGCGTGTGCCGGCGCGCCTCCGGTTGGTCGCTCCGCGTCGGGTAGACCGGGCGCATCACCGTCGTGTCCGGGCCGCTGCGCACCACAGTGACGTCGTCGGCAGCACGGCCGCCCCGGGTCATCGCGACCTGCTTGTAGGACTCGTTGGTCGAGATCACGTGGTCCGCGGTGCGGTACGTGCGCCGCTCGAGCCAGCGGAGCGCCCAGAGCTCGGCCCGCTCGCGCAGCCCGCTCGGCTGGCCGAACCGGGACAAGAACAGCTCGGGGTTCAGGTCGTGCTGGTCGAAGACGAACCGGACCCCCCGGCGCCTCCAGACCCGCGCGAGCGCCCAGTAGGTGTCCGGCGGGTTGCACGCCTGGAGGATGTCGAAGCGGCCGCGCCGCCAGACCGCGAGGGAGAGCAGCGCCGTACGCAGCCAGCAGTACACGAACTCCAGGGCGTAGCCAGCCAGTCCGGACGCCTGGGGAGCGGGTCGGTACTTGTAGATCTCGACACCGTCGATGGTCTGCCGCCGCGGGTCGCCCGGGCCCTTGGGGCAGATGACGCTGACCTTGTAGCCGTTGGCGACCAGCGCCTGGCACTCCAGCCAGACCCGGCGGTCGAGGGGCACGGGCAGGTTCTGCACGATGACCAGGACATGGGTCCGGCGGCGGGTCTGGCGGCGGGTCTGATGGTGGGACCGGCCGGGTTCCGGCGTCGTTGCCTTCACTGTTCTTCCTCGTTCCTCAGGCCACCACGGCGGGTGACCAGGCGTTCTCTATGAGCAGGTCGGGGGACACGCCCGCGTCGATGCCGATCGTCCAGACGTCGGTGACGCCGGTCGTCTGCTCCCGGGGCAGCCCGTACATCAGCGTCGCGTCGTCGAGCCAGGCGATCTGGTCGTCGACGCTGCGCCGCTCCCCCAGCACGGTCTCGGTGCCGGAGGCCAGGTCGAGGACGGCGATGTCCCAGTGCCGGTCGCCGCCGGGGGCGAGCTTCTTGTAGGCGACCTTGGTGTGGTCCGGCGAGACCGAGGGGCACTCGGCATTGCCGCGAAGCGCGGTCAGCGTCCGGGACCGCAGGTCCCCCTTCACCAGCCAGGTGCGGTTGCCCGAGGCCGCGGTGGCGTAGAAGGTGCGGTCGTCGACGAAGGTGACGCCCCAGAAGTTGCGGTCGGCCGGCTCGAACGGCTTCCCGTCGACGTACAGGCCGAACCTCTCCAGGTTTCCGAACGACCGCCCGCCCACCTCGCGGATCTCCGTCGCGGTGGAGAAGCCGGCCTGCATGTAGGTGTGCCCGCTGACGAAGACCGTGTCGGCGACCAGCCGGCCGCTGGGCGAGAGCCGGGTGCGGCTGGGGATCCCCGGCCGTGACCACGAAGCGGCCTTCTCGCCGTCGCGGTAGATCGTCTGGGCGAAGGTGGTCACCACGCCTCGCTTGGTGGAGAGGCAGGCCATCTCGCGGTCGTTGGCATCGACCCGGTCGCAGACCGGCCCGAGGAACGCGCGGGGGCCGCCCGGGTCGTCCAGGGGCACGGCGGCCACCTCGCCGTTCGTGCCGTCGATGGTCGTGTTGCGGAAGACGATCCGTGGGCCGGTCGGAGCCTCGGTGGCCGCCCCGGCCCGGGTGGCGTCGGTCCGCGCGCGGTCGTCGCGCACCTGCGTGAAGACGTAGACCGAGGTGGTCACGACCACCACCGCCACGACGACGAGGAGAATCCGGAACCGGGCACCGTCGGTCACGCCCCGACCGCCTGCAGGGGCCGCAGCATCAGGTACGCCGGGACCATCAGCACGCTCAGAAGGGCCCCGACGACCACGAGGGCGGCGGACGGGCCGAGCAGGAACCACAGCAGGCCGAACCCGGTCGAGGACACCAGGCGGGCCACGGCGACGACGGTCTGCGCCGACGCGATGCCGCTGGCCCGTGCCTCCGCCGGCGCCACCCGCCCGGCCAGGGCGGCCAGCACCCCGTCGGTGCCTGCGTAGAAGGCGCCCAGCAGCAGCAAGACGACCAGCGTGGCCAGCGTGGCCAGCCCCAGGGAGGCGGGGGCCATGGCGACGAGGTAGGCCAGCAGCAGCAGGCCGTGGGCGGCCACGAAGACCCGGATGCGGCCGACCCGGTCAGCCAGCCTGCCGGCCGGCACGGCGAGGGCCATGTAGGCGAAGCTCGTCCCGACGTACAGCAGCGGGAACCAGTGCGCGGCGAAGTCACCGCGGTCGACCAGGGCCAGGTAGAGGAACCCGTCCCCCACGGTCACCAGCGAGAGCATCCCCGCGGCCACCAAGAGGCGTCTCATGTGCGGGGTGAAGGCGGAGCGGAGCCGGACCGGCGGCGCGGTGGCACCGGTCGGCGCCAGCTCGCGCTGCGCGGCCTCGGCGCGGGGGCGCACGTCGGGGACCACCAGGACCAGGACGGCGACTCCCAGGACTGCGAAGGCCAGGGACACCGCGAGGACGATGTCGTAGCCGTCGGCAACCACCCACAGCACCAGCGAGGCGAGCAGCGGCCCGATGACCCCACCGCAGGTGTCCAGGGCGCGGTGCGCGCCGAAGGACCGGCCCACGTTGTCCGGGCCGGACGACGCGGAGATCATCGCGTCGCGGGGCGCGGTGCGGATGCCCTTGCCGATGCGGTCGGCGGTGACCACGGCGGTGATCTGCCCGAGCCCGGTGGAGACCAGCAGGCCGACACGGGCCAGCATGGACAGGCCGTATCCGCCGACCGCGACCCACTTGGGCCGGTCGCCCCTGTCGGAGGCGTAGCCCGCGGCGATCCGGGTCACCGCGCTGACCCCCTGGTAGAGCCCGTCCAGGAACCCGAACGCGACCACGGACAGCCCGACGA
>JBIOYO010000338.1:0-2206 GCA_044870175.1 Nocardioidaceae bacterium
CTGGCGCGCGGCCGGCTGGGACAAGACCACGGTGAAGAGCCGGTGGAGCTTCGTCGTCAGGGGGGCGCCGAAGGCGGGCGCCAGGGTCTTCTACCGCGCCTACGTGCCGGCGTCGTCGCGCTACGCCAAGAGCTGGACCCGCACCCTGCGGATCACCACGTCCAGCGGTTACGCCGGTCTCCGCTCGCTGGCTGAGCCGGTCTCCGCGCGGTGGTTGAGCCGGGCGCCGCGCGGGGTTGAGCCGGGCGCCGCGCGGTGGTTGAGCCGGGCGAGCCGCTAGGCGAGACCGTGTCGAAACCTGGTGACCCAGGGCTGAGACCCTGCCACGCCATCAGGGGTTTCGACACCCCTCACTTCGTTCGGGGGCTCAACCAGCGACCGGGTGGTTTCGACACCCCTCACTTCGTTCGGGGGCTCAACCACCGCGCTGCTTAGACCACGGTCCAGGTGTCGGCCCCGTGCAGCAGGCCGGCCAGCGCGAGCGAGGGGTCGGCGGTGGCCTGGCGGGCGGTGGCGACCTGGTCGCGGGTCTGGTCGTCGTACGTCGGGCGTTCGACCTGCCTGAAGACGCCGATCGGCGCCGTGTGCAGCTCGGCGCCGGGGTCGGTGAGCCGGGAGAGCGCGAAGGCCGTGGTGGGGTCCTCGGCACGGGCGTCGTGGACCACCAGGTCCGACTCGTTGTCCTCGGTCACGTCCACGACCTGCAGCGCACCACCCGGGCCACGGACGACGCCGCGGCCCAGGTCGGCGCCGAAACGCACCGGCTCCCCGTGGCGCAGCGGGATGATCGCCTCCGCCCTGGTCGTGTTGTCCTTGATCTGGTCGAAGGCCCCGTCGTTGAAGATCGGGCAGTTCTGGTAGATCTCCACCAGCGCGGTGCCGCGGTGCTCCGCGGCGGCGCGCAGCACCTCGGTGAGGTGCCTGCGGTCGGAGTCGATGGTGCGGGCGACGAACGACGCCTCGGCGCCCAGAGCCAGGGAGACCGGGTTGAACGGCGTGTCCACCGACCCCATCGGGGTGGACTTGGTCACCTTGCCCGGCTCGCTGGTGGGGGAGTACTGGCCCTTGGTCAGCCCGTAGATCCGGTTGTTGAACAGCAGGATCTTCAGGTTCACGTTGCGCCGCAGGGCATGGATCAGGTGGTTGCCGCCGATCGACAGGGCGTCGCCGTCCCCGGTCACGACCCACACCGACAGGTCTGACCGGGCCGTGGCCAGGCCGGTGGCGATGGCGGGGGCGCGGCCGTGGATGGAGTGCATCCCGTAGGTGTTGAGGTAGTACGGGAACCGCGAGGAGCAACCGATGCCCGAGACGAACACGATGTTCTCCCGCCGCAGCCCGAGCTCGGGCAGGAAGCCCTGGACCGCGGCCAGCACGGCGTAGTCACCACATCCGGGGCACCAGCGCACCTCCTGGTCGGAGGCGAAGTCCTTGCGGGTCTGCGGCGCCCCGGCCGGGTCGAGAGCGGGGACGCCGGCGAGCCCGGACGTGGGCATGCCGAGATCGACTGTCATCGGTGGCTCTCCTCGGTCGACTCGACGAGCGCGGCGATCGCCTCGGCGAGGTCGGCGGCCCGAAGCGGCAGCCCCCGGACGTGGTTGTAGCCGACCACGTCGACGAGGAACCGCGCCCGGAGCAGCATCGACAGCTGGCCGAGGTTCATCTCCGGCACCAGCACCGCGTCGTAGGACCGCAGCACCTCGCCGAGGTTGGTGGGGAACGGGTTCAGGTGGCGCAGGTGCGCCTGGGCGACCGGCAGGCCGAGCTGGCGCACCTGGCGGCACGCCGCACCGATCGGCCCGTACGTCGAGCCCCAGCCCAGGACCAGCACGCGGGCTCGTCCCTGGCCGGGCGGGCCGGAGGGGTCGTCCACCTCCACCGGCGGGATCGACGCCGCGACACGGTCCACCTTCGCCTGCCGGGTGCGCACCATGTGGTCGTGGTTGGCCGGCTCGTAGGAGATCTCTCCGCTGCCGTCGGCCTTCTCGATGCCGCCGATGCGGTGCTCCAGGCCGGGCGTGCCCGGGACCGCCCACGGACGGGCCAGCGTCTCAGCGTCCCGAAGGTACGGCCAGAAGTCCGCGCTCTCCGCGCCGTCCTTGCCGGTCGTCACGTGGTTGGGCTCGGTGGCGAAGCGCGGGTCGATCTCCGGCAGCGCGGTCACCTCCGGGATCTGCCACGGCTCGGACCCGTTGGCGAGGTAGCC
>JBIOYO010000339.1:0-2698 GCA_044870175.1 Nocardioidaceae bacterium
TGTCGTGATCTGCGGAGGGACCAGATGACGTGAGGATCTCCAGCGTCGAGCTGTTCGCCGTCGACCTGCCGTACTCAGGCGGGGTCTACCGGCTCTCCGGCGGCCGCACCTACACCTCGTTCGACGCCTCGGTCGTCCGGGTCACCTGCGACGACGGCACCCAGGGCTGGGGTGAGAGCACGCCGTTCGGCTCCACCTACATCGCCGCGCACGCCCACGGCGTCCGCGCCGGGGTCGCCGACATGGCACCCCACCTCCTCGGCCGGGACCCTCGCCAGCTCGACCGGGTCAACGACGTCATGGACGAGACGCTCGTGGGTCACAACCACGCCAAGACGGCGCTCGACGTGGCGTGCTGGGACATCCTCGGCAAGTCCGTGGGACTCCCGGTCTGTGAGCTGCTCGGCGGGTCGACCGGCGTCCCGATGCCGATGATCTCCTCGATCCACACCGGCGACCCCGAGGACATGCGCAGCCGAGTGGCTGACCACCGAGCCCGCGGGTACCGCGCCCACTCGGTCAAGATCGGCGCGCTCGACAGCGAGGGCGGGCCCGCGCTGGATGCCGAGCGGATCTGCGCGTGCCTGGCCGACCGCCGCGACGGCGAGTACTTCGTCGTCGACGCCAACGGTGGACTGCCACCGGAGAACGCTCTCAGGCTGCTGCGCATCCTGCCGCCGGGGCTGGACTTCGCCCTCGAGGCACCGTGCGCGACCTGGCGCGAGACCATGTCGCTTCGCCGGCGGTGCGCGTACCCGATCGTCCTCGACGAGCTCGCACAGCACGACGACGACATCGCCCTCGCGGTGGCGAACGATGCCGCGGACGGCATCTCGCTGAAGGTGTCGAAGTCAGGCGGCCTGACGCGGGGGCGGCGGCACCGCGACATGGCTCGGTCCGCCGGACTGACCCTCAGCGTGCAGGACACCGCCGGCTCCACGATCGCGTTCTCCGCCATCGTCCATCTCGGCGCCACCGTCCCCCCGCGCCTGCTGCGGGGGGTGCTCAACTGCGCGGACATGGTGACCGTGAGGACCGCGGACTTCCCCGCACTCACAGAGGGCGCCGGGATCCTGCCTCCCGGTGCGTCCGGCCTCGGCATCGAGGTGGACAAGGCGGTTCTGGGCCAACCGGTCGGTGTGTGGGGCGCGTGACGATTGACAACAGCCTCCTGACGAAGTTGTGTATGACGAGACAGCAGCACTAGACGGAACAGTCGGGCAAGGCGAGGAGGGACCGTGAGCACGGCGCCGCCCCTCCCCGGGCGTGCCGTGGTGCGTCCCCGTCGTCCGCGCGGGTACTCGGGGGTCTCCCTCCTCCGGCAGGGCCTGCGCCGAAGCCCGGGCTGGGGTCCGGCCTGGCGGTCCCACGAGCTTCGCCCGGCGTACGACGTGGTCGTCGTCGGCGGCGGGATCCACGGGCTGGCGACGGCGTACTACCTGGCCTCGCGGCACGGCGTACGACGGGTCGCGGTGCTGGAGAAGGGCTACCTCGGCGGCGGTGGCTCGGGCCGCAACACCGCGATCGTGCGCTCGAACTACCTGACCCCGGAGGGGGTCGCCTTCTACGACCGGTCCCTGCGGCTGTACGCCCAGCTGTCCACCGAGCTCGACTTCAACATCATGTTCTCCCGGCGCGGGCACCTCACCCTCGCCCACTCCGACGCCTCGCTGCGCACGATGCGCTGGCGGGCGGAGGTCAACAAGCTCCAGGGCGTGGACTCCTCGGTGGTCGGCCCGGCCGAGGTCAAGGCGCTGGCGCCGGCCATCGATGTCTCCCAGCACCCGCGGTACCCGATCCTCGGCGCGCTCTACCACCCGCCCGGCGGCATCATCCGCCACGACGCGGTGGTGTGGGGCTACGCCCGCGCGGCCGACCTGCAGGGCGTCCACCTGCACCAGCAGACGGAGGTCACGGGGATCACCGTGCAGCGCGGCAGGGTGACTGGGGTGCGCACCACGCGCGGGGACGTCGCGACGCCGGTGGTGGTCAACGCGACCGCCGGCTGGTCCACCCTGGTCAACGACCTCGTGGGGGTCCGCGCCCCGGTCACCACTTCCCCGCTCCAGGCGGCGGTCACCGAGCCGGTCAAGCCGTTCCTGGACCCAGTGGTGGTCTCCGGCACCCTGCACGTCTACGTCAGCCAGACCCCGCGCGGCGAGCTGGTGCTGGGCGCGAGTGTCGACCCGTTCCCGCAGTACTCCATGCGCGGGACGCTCTCGTTCCTCGAGGGCCTGGCCGGCCACGTGCTGGAGCTGATGCCCGGGCTGTCGAAGCTGCGGATCCTGCGGCAGTGGTCGGGCCTGTGCGACATGACGCCGGACTACAGCCCGATCATGGGGCCCACCGAGGTGGAGGGGTTCTACGTCGACATCGGCTGGGGGACCTACGGGTTCAAGGCGGGCCCCGTGGCCGGGGAGCAGATGGCCCGGGTCGTGGCCGAAGGGACGGTGCCGGAGCTGATCCGGCCGTTCGGGCTGGACCGGTTCGCCCGCGGCGCCCTCGTAGGGGAGAAGGGAGCGGCGTCGGTTGGCCACTGAGCGTCACCAGGGTCCGTGATCGTCCTGCCCTGCCCCCACTGCGGCCCCCGCGACGTGGGCGAGTTCGTCCACCTCGGCGAGCTGGTGGCGCGTCCCGACCCGGGCACGACGACACCGCAGGCGTGGCGCTCCTACCTGTACGACCAGACCAACCCGGC
>JBIOYO010000340.1:0-4234 GCA_044870175.1 Nocardioidaceae bacterium
GCCCGCCGACCACCGGCACGAGCAGCCGGTCGCGCAGCCCGGGCTCGCGGTACAGCAGCAGCGCGACCGCGCGGAGCAGGATGTCGGGCGCCTTGAGCGGCTGGATCCGGCCGGCGAAGAGCGGCACGACGGCCTCAGCCGGGATGCCGAGGCGGGCCCTTGCCACTGCCTGGCCGACCGGCCGGAACACCTGCAGGTCCACCCCCGGCGGCACCACCTCGACCCGGGTCGGGTCGGCGTCGTACAGGTTGACCAGCTGCTTGGCCTCGACGTCGGTGTTGGCGATCAGCATGTCGGCTGCGTCCACGACCTGCTGCTCGCCGAGCAGCCGCGCCGGCGGCTCCGGCACGTCACCCTCGGCCAGGGAGTCGTTCTTCACCTTCGCCATCGTGTGCATGGTGTGCGCCAGCGGCACGGACCACCGGTCCCGGACCAGCGCGCCCACCTGGCCGGAGAGCCAGTAGTGGGAGTGCACCAGGTCGAACCACCCGTGCTCGTGGCCTGCCTCGGTGCGCAGCAGGTCGCGCGCGAACGTGCACAGCTGCGGCGGGAGGTCGGCCTTGGCCAGCCCCTCGAACGGCCCCGCGTGCACGTGGTGGACCAGGACGCCGGGCACCGCGTCGACCAGGTCGGGCAGCCGGGAGGAGGTGGCCCGGGTGAACACCTCGACCTCGAGACCGAGCTGGGCGAGCCGCCGGGACAGCTCCAGGACGTAGACGTTCATGCCCCCCGCGTCGCCGGTGCCCGGCTGGTCCAGCGGCGAGGTGTGCAGCGAGATCATCGCGACGCGGCGCAGGTCCATCGGGGAGCGCCCAGGGGACGCCTCAGGAACCGCGGACGAGAGCGTCGCGGCGGGGCGTCGAGCGGTCGGGCTCGTCACGTGTGGCATACCTCCGGTGTGACAACCACCCCAGAGTGTGACCCATTCCCAGCCGTCCTATGCCGCATGGGAGCGCGGAGACCCGTCCGACCAGCCAGGCGAAGCCGACGCCGGCGACCAGCGAGAGCACGGTGGCGCCCAGGGGGTAGGAGTCCTCCAGCCAGGGGTAGACCCGCCAGTGGCACAGGTAGACGTAGAACGACGCACCCGCCAGCACCCCGAGCGGACGCACGCTCCAGGACGGCACGCGCACGGACGGCACCCAGACCAGCAGCAGCAGCCCGGCCAGTACGGTGAGGTCCCGTGCCGGGTCGCCGTCGAAGAAGCCCGGCACCGTGCCGACCGCGACCGCGCTGACCAGCAGCCGGTGCCACCGCCCGGACGCGCGGACGGCCGCCCAGCCCAGAAGGAACAGCCACGCCACCACGTGCGCCCGGTGGATCTCGTCGCCGCCGAGGACCCGTACGACGTCGTAGCGGGTCAGCAGCGCCGCCAGGGCCAGGCCCATGGGCAGCCAGAACGGGAACCGCCGCTCGACCCGGTCGAACGCCGGCCAGGCCACGAGCACCAGCACCGCCAGCAGCGTGGCCACCATCGCCTCGACGTACCAGTAGTGCCAGGACAGGTCGTCCCACTCACGCGGACCCAGCACGCCGTTGAGCAGCAGCGCGTTGCGCCAGGTCACCTCCGCGGTGAACGGCGCCAGGACCGCCAGCCACAGCATGGCCGGCAGCGCCAGCCGCGCGATGCTCGACGCCAGGTGACGCACCCGTTCCGGGCGCGGCTGGTCGGTCAGGTGGAAGCGGCCGACGTTGAAGCCGGCGACCGCGAGCAGGACGTGCGCCGACCCGAGCAACAGCCACAGGTTGGCGTGCGACCCGACCACGAGCACGATCCCGACTGCACGCATCACCACAGTGGTCTCCACCCGCCGGCCCCACCCGGCAGGTCGCCGCCGGGGTCGCCCGGAGCCCGCCAGGTCGGCCAGGTCGGCCAGGTCGGCCAGGTCGCGCACGGGCATCGAGGGCCAGGCCTTGGGAAGCGCCCCGAGCAGCCGCTCCAGGCGCAGCGACAGCTCGACGTAGGACAGCGAGTCCCCGCGCAGCGACACGAAGGAGTCACCGGGCCGCACGTCCGGACGGCCGAGCACCTCGGCGTACGCCGCCAGCACCGCGCTCTCGTCCTCGACCCCCGGGGGGGCCCGCAGAGCATCGGCATCGGCGAGCGCGGCCACCGCGGCGTAGTCCGGCTTGCCGCTGTCCAGCCGCGGGATGTCCGGTACGGCGAGGACCGCGAGGGCCCGGGCGGGCAGCCCCAGCGAGCCGGTCAGCACCGCCTCGACGCGAGCCCGGTCCACCGGCGCGGCCGAGGCGTCCACCGCCACGACGACGCGGTCGCGCCCACCGGCACAGGTGGCGACGACCCCGCCGTCGCCGAGGACGCGCTCCACCCGCGCGAGGTCGACCCGGAGGCCGAACACCTTCGCCACGCGGTTGCGCCGGCCCACGATCTCGCAGAGCCCGTCGGGGCGGATCCTGGCGAGGTCGCCGGTGCGCAGCTCCGCCGGCCCGGCGCCCAGCGCCAGGTCCGTCGGCGCCTCGGCGTAGCCGAGCATCACGTTGTCCCCGGTGTAGACGAGCTCGCCGACCGGGCAGTCGTCGCCCGGGCAGTCGCCGACCGGGCAGTCGTCGACCGGCTCGACGCGCAGGCTGCCGCCCGGGACCGCGACGCCCACAGTCTCCGGCGCGACCAGGGCCAGGTCGGGAGGCAGGTAGGCCATCCGGGCCGTCGCCTCGGTCGCCCCGTACATCACCACCAGGTCGAAGCCGCGCCGCCGGCCGAGCGCCGCGAACCGGCGGACGGTGGCCGGGTCCATGCGCCCCCCGGCCTGGGTCAGGTACCGCAGGGAGGGCAGGTCCATCTCGGCGAACCCGACCCGGTCGAGCAGGTCGAACGTGTACGGCACTCCCGGCAGCGTGGTGGCCCCCGCCGAGCGGAGCTCGCTCCAGAAGCCGGGGTCGGTCACCGAGCGCTCGGTGAGGAGGACCGCGGCGCCCCGGTGCAGGTGGCTGTGCAGCACCGACAGCGCGTAGCAGTAGTGCAGCGGCAGGGTCAGGGCCGCGACGTCGGTCCCCCGGATCGCCAGCGCGTCGGCGATCGCGGCGGCGTTGGAGCACAGGTTGCGGTGCGAGAGCCGGACCAGCTTGGGCGAACCGGTGGAGCCGGACGTCGACAGCAGCACGGCGAGGTCGGGGTGCAGGTCGTGCACGGTGCCCGCAGTCCCTCGCCGGTGCTCCACGACACCGCCTCGGACCACGACGTCGGGGTCGTACGTGGTCGTGAGCTGGCCCAGGCCGGCGACGTGGTCGGCGGAGGCGACGACAACCGGGTGGCCGCCGCGCAGACACGCCAGGTAGGCCGCCACGGTCTCCACATCGCCCCGGGCGGCCAGCAGCACCAGGCGGCGACCCGTGCCGAGACGGGCAGCGGCCTCGTCCACGGCGTCGGCGAGGGCGGCGTACGTCGTGGTCCCACCCGGTGTGAGCAGGGCGGGCGCGTAGCCGTGGGCCCGGAGATCCGCCCAGAAGGCCGTCCCCGGCCCGGCGGCCGGCGTCACGACGATGGTCACCCGCCGAGGATATGAGGTAAGGCTTACCTTGGCTAGCGATCCCACTCAGCGCGAGCGACGGGGCGGCAGACTGTCACCCATGACCAGCGACGCGAGGAACGACCTGACGACCAGCCCCGAACCCCGGCGAACCGCCGTCGTCACCGGTGCCAGCAGCGGCATCGGCGCCGCGACGGCGCGCCACCTCGCGGCGGCCGGCTACCGCGTCTTCTGCGCGGCCCGGCGGACCGAGCGGGTCGAGGCCCTGGCCTCGGAGATCGGCGGGACCGCGGTCACATGCGACGTCACCGACGCCGGGTCGGTGCGGCGGCTGGCCGGCGTCGTGGGCGGCACGCTCGATGTCCTGGTCAACGACGCCGGCGGCGCGTTCGGCTCCGACCCCGTCGCCGAGGCGGACCTCGACGAGTGGCGGGCGATGTACGACGTCAACGTCATCGGCCTGGTCCGGGTCACCCAGGCCCTGCTCCCGGCGCTGGTCGCCAGCGGCGACGGCTACATCGTGAACATCGGGTCCACCGCGGGCCAGGTGGCCTACGAGGGTGGCGGCGGCTACACGGCAGCCAAGCACGGCACCCACGTGGTCACCCAGACCCTGCGCCTGGAGCTGTTCGACCAGCCGGTCCGCGTCTGCGAGATCGCGCCGGGGATGGTCCGCACCGACGAGTTCGCCGTCGTGCGGTACGGCGGCGACCGGGAGCAGGCCGAGTCGGTGTACGCCGGGGTGG
>JBIOYO010000341.1:0-4396 GCA_044870175.1 Nocardioidaceae bacterium
GACCCGTAGGCCTGCTCGAACGCCTTCGGCGCGACCGCGACCGAGATTGCGGCGTCGGCGCCACCGAGGGCCCGGATGGCCTCCACGGGATCCTGCGTGAGCGCGTTGACCGTGTGGTCCGCGCCCAGCTCGCGGGCCAGGTCGAGCTTGTCCTCGACGACGTCCACGGCGATGACCGAGGCGCCGAAGATCTTGGCGTACTGCAGCGCCAGGTGGCCCAGGCCGCCGATCCCGAACACGGCGACGGTGGATGCCGGCCGGGCGCCGGACACCTTGACCGCCTTGTACGTGGTGACGCCGGCGCAGGTCAGCGGGGCGGCGTCGAGCGGGTCGATCCCCTCTGGGACCTTGGCGACGTACCTGGCCGACGCCACGGCGTACTCCGCATAGCCACCGTCGATGGAGTAGCCGGTGTTGCGCTGCTGCTCGCAGAGCGTCTCCCAGCCGGTGACGCAGTAGTCGCAGGTCCCGCAGGCGTAGCCGAGCCACGGCAGCGCGACCCGTTCGCCGAGGCCGACCTCGGTCACGCCGTCACCGAGCCCCTCGACGACGCCGACGCCCTCATGACCCGGGATGAACGGCGGCGCCGGCTTGACCGGCCAGTCGCCGTGGGCGGCGTGGATGTCGGTGTGGCACAGCCCAGAGGCCTCGATCCGGACCAGGATCTCTCCGGGGCCGGGCTGGGGGACCGGAACGTCCTCGATGGTCAAGGGGCTGGTGAAGTCATGGACGACCGCGGCTTTCATGGCGCACTTCCCTTCGGACGGGTGGTGGGTCACCGCGGGCGCTTCGGCCGGAGCGGTGACGTGATGGTCGCCACAACCTATGAGCGGCTTCGTTGCGACCCCGTTGCCGAGCTTGCGATCCTGCGGTCCGGGAGCGGCGCAGGACCACTCGTCCTACCCGTCGCGGTCGGCGAGCTCGTCGGTGACGAGGAGGTCGGCGCGGACAGGGCCGGACCGGTAGGCGGCGCGGCCCACCATGTGCGCGGAGACCGGCGCGGTGAGGAACTGGAACAGCGCGACGAGGACGAGCGTGGTGAGGGCGAAGCCGGTCCGCAGCCGCAGCTCGAGACCGGTCAGCACCAGCAGGAGGCCCAGCACCTGCGGCTTGGTCGCGGCGTGCATGCGCGTGAAGAGGTCAGGGAAACGGACCAGGCCGATGGCCGCGGCCAGCGAGAGCAGCGAGCCGGCCAGCAGGAACAGGGCCGAGGCGGTGTCCAGCAGCGTTTCCCAGGTGGAGCTCATGACACGTCACCCTTACCGGTGTCCTCGCGAGCGGCGAACCGTGCGATGCTGACCGAGCCGACGAAGCCGAGCAGGGACAGCACGACCAGGACCGGCAGCGTGGTCGTGTGCAGGTTGACCGCCGCCTCGACCGCCATCGCGCAGACGGAGATGGCGACGATGACATCGAGCGCGATCGTGCGGTTGAGCGTGGTCGGTCCCTTGACCAGCCGGTAGAGGGTGAGCGCCGCGGCGGCGCCGAGTATGACGGTGCAGACTCCTCCCACCCAGGTCATCAGCACTCCTCCAGAACCCGTCGGTCGAACTCGGCCAGCTCCGCGGCGGACGCCAGCGCCCGCACGACGCGAGCCTCCTGGTCCCAGACCCTGCGCCGGGCCGTCTCGACGTCCGCCAGGTCATGTGTGTCGATGATGTGCAGGTACAGCGTGCGCCGCCGGTAGTCGGTGTCCAGGACCAGGCTGCCCGGAACCAAGGAGACCAGCTCGGCGGTGAGCAGGAAGTAGGCGTCGCCGCGGCTGCGCAGCGGGACCGCGATGATCGCGTTCCGGGCCTGGTAGCGGGGGTTCACCGCCAGCCAGGCGATGTGGGCGCTGGCCCTGCCTACGTCGAGGAGGAACCTGACCACCAGCCACAGCAGCGGGAGTGGACGCACCGTCCCGGTCCAGTGCAGCGGCGGCAACGGGAAGACGGTGATCACCCCGAGCGCGACGAGCGTGCCGCCCAGCAGGTTGGCAATGCTGAGGTCGCCCCAGAGCAGCACCCAGACGGCCACCAGCCAGACGACGACCGGCCACTGCCGGGTGGCACGCACGCGGGCCCTGCGGTCCGCGCTCATGGTCGCTCTCCGAGGCTCGTCGCCGCGTCGGGGCCGAGGACCGCGGACACGTAGACCGCGCGGTCGCGGAGCTCGGCTGCGGCCGCAGCGGAGACGTCGTACAGCGGGCCGGCGACAACGGTCAGCAGGCAGCTCACCGCGACCAGAGCGGCGGCCGGCAGCACCATGCCCGCGGGGAGCCGGGTGTCGAGCGGCAGCAGGTCGGTGTCCCATCGCACCCCGGACTTGGTGCCCCGCGACACGCCGGGGTCGGTGTCGGGGAGGTCGGCGGCCTCCGATCGCGGTCGCCAGAACGCGCGGTTCCACGTCTTGGCGATGGCGTAGAGGGTGAGCAGGCTGGTGGCGATCGCGCCCGCCACGACCAGCCAAGCCAGCCACGAGGCGTCGTCGACCCCGGCCTGCACCAGTGCCACCTTCCCCAGGAACCCGGAGAACGGCGGGATGCCGGCCAGGTTCATCGCCGGCACGAAGAACAGCACCGAGAGCAGGGGCGCGGCGCGGGCGAGGCCACCGAGCCGGTCCATGGCGGTGCTCCCGCCCCTGATCTCGATGAGCCCGATGACGAGGAAGAGCGTGGTCTGGATGGTGATGTGGTGGACGACGTAGAAGATCGCACCGGTCAGGCCCAGCTCGGAGGCCAGCGCGACGCCGAAGACCATGTAGCCGATGTGGCTCACGAGGGTGAACGACAGCATTCGCTTGATGTCGGACTGGGCAACGGCACCGAGGATCCCGACCAGCATGGTGGCCAGGGCCGCCCAGAGCAGCAGGGAGCCGAGCGGGTTGTCCGGGAACAGCAGGGTCTGCGTGCGGATGATCGCGTAGACGCCGACCTTGGTGAGCAGTCCCGCGAACACGGCGGTCACCGGCGCAGGGGCGGTCGGGTAGCTGTCCGGGAGCCACGCCGAGAGCGGGAACACCGCCGCCTTCACCGAGAACACCAGGAGCAGGAGCAGCTGCAACAGCGTCCGGACGCCCTCCGGCAGGGTGTGCAGCCGCACCGCGACGTCGGCCATGTTGACCGTACCGGTGGCGCCGTAGACGCAGGCCAGCGCGACCAGGAACAGCATCGAGGACAGCAGGCTGACGACGGCGTACGTCGTGCCCGCCCGAACCCGCGCCGCGGTGCCGCCGAGGGTGATCAGCACGAAGCTCGCGGTCAGCAGGATCTCGAAGCCGACGTACAGGTTGAACAGGTCCCCGGCGAGGAACGCGTTGGACACCCCAGCACTCAGCACCAAGAAGGTGGGGAAGTACACCGACAGCGGCGTGTCGCGGCCGTACTCGACGACGCCCTGACCGAGGGAGTACACCAGCACCAGGAACGTGACCACCGACGACACCAGCAGCATCAGCGCCGAGAACCGGTCCGCGACCAGGCTGATGCCCAGCTCGGCCGGCCAGCCGCCGAGCGCGACCACCTGCGGCCCGTCGACGTGGGCCTGGTAGAGCAGCACCGCCGCCACCACGACAACCGATCCGAGCACGACCAGGCTGATCAGCCGTTGTGCGCGCGCGGACCGGCCCAGCACCAGGCAGGCGCCTGCGCCGAGCAGGGGCAGCACCACGGGCAACGGGATCAGGCCGGTCACGCCCGCACGCTCCGCCCGGTGACGCGTTGGCTCACTGGTCCGCGCCCTCCTCGTCGGGCACCGCGTCCGCGTCGGTGGACTCCTCGTACGACGAGGAGACCTGGTCGCGCTCGGCCAGACGGGTGATGAAGGCGTCCTCGACGTCGTCCTGCACCTCGTCGTCGCCCTCGAGCTGCCAGGCCCGGTAGGCCATGGCCAGCAGGAACGCCGACACTCCCAGAGTGATCACGATGGCGGTGAGCACCATCGCCATCGGCAGCGGGTCGCTCAGCGGCTGACCCTCGGGCACCGACCCGATGACCGGTGCGGCCCCGGACCGGCCCGACGCGACCAGGAACCCGAGGTTGACGCCGTTGCTCAACAGCAGCACGCCGACCAGCACCCGTGTGAGAGTGCGTTCCAGCAGCAGCGTGACCCCGGTCGCGACCAGCACGCCGCAGAGCACCACGAAGGTCAGGTCCACGGTCATCGCAGCCCTCCTGCGGGAGCCGTGCTTGCGTCGTCGGCGTCCTCGTTGCGGGCCTGCGTGTCGATGCCGCCGCCGAGGCTGCGCAGGATGTCGAGCATCAGCCCGATGACGACGACGTACACGCCGAGGTCGAAGAAGAGCGAGGTGACCAGCTTGACGTCGCCGAGCAGTGGTACGTCGGCGTGCACGATCGCGCTCTGCAGCACCTCGCCGCCGAACAGCAGGGGCGCGAGCGCGGAGACCGTCGCGACGA
>JBIOYO010000342.1:0-3325 GCA_044870175.1 Nocardioidaceae bacterium
CGTGCGCAGAAGACCTTCGAGATGCTCCAGGACGACCAGACGGCGTTCCTCGTCGTCGCCGCGCCGGAGCCCGACGCGCTGCGCGAGGCGGCGTACTTCGTCGAGCGCCTGGCCGGCGAGGAGATGCCGCTGGCCGGCCTGGTGGTCAACCGCGCCGGCGTCGCCGGTGGCACGCTGTCCGCGGAGCAGGCGATCGCGGCGGCCGAGCGGCTCGACGCCGACGGCACGTCTGCGACCTCGGAGGCGCCCGGGCTCACCGCGGGACTGCTCCGCCTGCACGCCGACCGGCTCCGGCTCGTGGCGCGCGAGACCCGGCTGCGGCGGCGGTTCGCCGCCGCCCATCCCGACGTCCCGACGAGCGTGGTGCCGGCGCTGTCCACCGACGTGCACGACCTCGACGGGCTGCGCCGGATCGGGTCCCTGCTCGGTTCGCCCCAGACCGCCTGAGCCGGGCGACCTGATAGGCAGGCCGCCCAGCAGAGGCACGCTCACCCGAGCCGTCCTCCGGCGCCGATCGGCGGCGCCGGAGACGGCTCGGCGACCCCGTCAGGCGCTGATGACCGAGGCGGCGGCGCTCTCGCGACCGGCCTGGAGCAGGCGCTTCCAGGACGTCACGTTCGGCCGCTGGCGCAGCAGTGCGCGCCGCTCCCGCTCGGTCATGCCTCCCCAGACACCCCACTCGATGCGGTTGTCCAGGGCTTCGGCGAGGCACTCGGTGCGCACGGGGCATCCCGAGCACAGCTGCTTCGCCTTGTTCTGAGCCGCACCGCGGACGAACAGGTCGTCCGGGCAGGCCTGGTTGCACTGGGCGCGCATGGCCCAGTCATCGGTCCACGTCATCGACGTACCCCCCTACACGCGGCCTGGTCTCCCAAACAGGCCGGCGAGGACAATCCCCACAAGAGAAAGGTAAAGGTCGACAGCGGCGCATAACAGACACCAGCAGAGCAGTCGGTGATGGTCCTATCGGGCTACTGGACAACCTCTGGGCCGGCTGCGCCGGTGCCGGCGTGACGACGGTCACCACGCCGCACGGCGGATAGGTGCGGACCGGCCCGTCCCGTACCCTGGAATCCATGGCCCGGAGACGTCGCGACGCTGCACGCCGCCCTGACGACTCCACGTCGGGCGACGAGCGTGGCGGCGGCGTCGGCTTCGGGCGGGTGCTGTCGCACCTGGCCGTGATGGTAGCGGTCGCCGCGGTGATCGGGCTTCTCGCCGCCGGCCTGGCGATCCCCTTCGCTGCCGTGGGCGGCCTCGGCGCCCGGACCGTCGCCGCGAGCATGGACGACCTGCCGAGCGACCTGGAGGCACAGCCTCTTCCCCAGCGCACGCGGGTGCTCGCCGCCGACGGCAGCCTCATGGCGATGTGGTACGACCAGAACCGCGTCAACGTGCCACTCAACAAGGTGGCGCTGATCATGCGCAAGGCGATCGTGTCGATCGAGGACTATCGGTTCTACGAGCACGGCGCGCTGGACCTGAAGGGCACGCTGCGCGCGTTCATCACCAACCAGGCCAACTCCGGTGTGGTCCAGGGCGGGTCCTCGATCACCCAGCAGATGGTCAAGCAGACGCTGATCAACCAGGCGAAGACGCGAGAGGAGGTCGCCGCCGCCCAGGCCGACACCTACGAGCGCAAGTTCAACGAGCTGCGCTACGCCATCGCCTTCGAGGAGCGTTACTCCAAGGACTGGATCCTCGAGCGGTACCTCAACGTCTCCTACTTCGGTGACGGGGCGTACGGCATCGAGGCGGCCTCGCGGCACTACTTCTCCAAGCCCGCCCGCCGGCTGAGCCTCGCCGAGGCCGCGATGCTTGCCGGGCTGGTCCAGAACCCGACCAAGTTCGACCCGACCAACAACCCCGCGCAGGCGCGCGAGCGGCGCGACGTCGTGCTTAACCGCATGGCCGAGCTCAACGTCATCTCCAACACCGAGGCGAGGCGCGCGAAGGCCAAGCCGGTCCGGCTCCGGATCACCAAGAGCAACAACGGCTGCGTGTCGTCGATAGCGCCGTTCTTCTGCGACTACGTGCGCGAGTACCTCCTCGACGACGCGCGGCTCGGCCGCACCTTCGAGGCCCGGCGCCGGCTGCTCAACGCGGGCGGGCTCACCATCCATACGACGCTGCGCCCGCGGTTCCAGAACGCCGCCGACACGTCGGTGCGCGACCACGTCGACCCGACCGACCAGGCCATCGGCGGCCTGGCGATGGTGGTCCCCGGCACCGGCGAGGTCCGTGCGCTCGCGCAGTCCCGGCCGATGGGCAACGACAAGCGGAAGGGCCAGACGTACCTCAACTACGTCGTCCCGCGGAAGTACGGCGACTCCGGCGGCTTCCAGGCCGGCTCGACGTTCAAGGTCTTCGTGCTCGCCTCGGCGATCGACCAGGGGGTGCCCCTGAACACCAGGATCCGGGCCCCACAGACGATCAGCATCCCGGCCAGCCAGTACCGCACCTGCGAGGGCACCCTCGCCAGCGCCGACACCTGGAGCCCGAGCAACTCCACCGGCGCGGGGACGTACAACTTGTACTCCGGCACCCAGGAGTCGGTGAACACCTTCTTCGCCCAGCTCGAGCTGCGCACCGGGTTGTGCCAGCCGGTGCGCCTGGCCCGCGAGATGGGCGTGGTCGTCCCCAAGCGCGACATCGTCGGGCCGTTCACGCTCGGCGTGACCAGCACCGACCCGCTGACGATGGCCAGCGTCTACGCCACCTTCGGCGCCCGCGGGGAGTACTGCGAGCCGCGCCCGGTGACCAAGATCCTCGGCAGCTCGGGCAAGGTGGTCGCCGACTACCCGAGCAAGTGCAAGCGGGTGATGTCGGAGGACATCGCAGACGCGGTCAACGACATCCTCAAGGGCGTGCAGACCACCGGCTTCGGCGCGCAGAACGGTCTGGCGCTGGACAAGCCGTCCGCCGCCAAGACCGGCACCATCCAGGACAACATGGCGGTCTGGTACGACGGCTACACCCCGCACCTGGCCGCGTCGGCCATGCTCGCCGGTGCGAACAGCGCCGGCCAGCCGATCTCGCTCAACGGGCAGATCGTGGGGGGCAGCTACATCTCCCGTGCCTTCGGGTCCACCCAGGCGGGCCCGATCTGGGGCGACGCGATGAAGGCCGTCCAGGACATGATCCCGGCGACCGACTTCACCACGCCGGACCCCACCACGATCCGCGGCCGGCTGGTGACCGTCCCCTCGCTCTACGGCCAGTCCCCGTCGGCGGCCGCCGCACAGCTGCGCCGGGCCGGCTTCCTGCCCACCATCGGCCCGCTGGTCGACTCCGGCTACTCCTACGGCACGGTGGCCTACACCTC
>JBIOYO010000343.1:0-5323 GCA_044870175.1 Nocardioidaceae bacterium
AGGGCTACGACACCCTCCGCCAAGCGGCTCCCACGCACGTCCGCGGGGTCCGCGACCTACTGGTCGAGATGTCGACCAGCGAGGACTTCGCCGCCGTCGGCCGGGTCTTCGCCGCCGTCGCCGACCGCCTGAACGACGACAACCCGACGATCGGCCTGATCCGCAAAGGCGCCCAGACGTAGGCGCCGAGCCGTCTCATCTGCTTCCCCCCGGGGGCGCCGAGCCGTCTCATCTGCTCCCCCCCGGGGGGCGCCGAGCCGTCACAAGTGCCTGCCGAAACGGGCTCGACCCGTCGCTTCTGCTCGGGTCGGTCGGCGGTTTCCCATGGGATCGAGATGTCTTGCCGCTTTCCATGGCGGACGCGTCATGGGAGGCGGCAGAGCACCGAGGGAAGTGCAGATGCGACGGCTCGGCACCCCCACGCCACGCGGATACGACGGCTCGGCACCCCCACGCCACGCGGATACGACGGCTCGGCACCCCCACGCCACGCGGATACGACGGCTCGGCGCCCCCACGGCACGCGGATACGACGGCTCGGCACCCCACGGACTGAGCGCGAACCTGGCGGTCTGCGCGGGAACGGCGAGCCGGCGCAACCTCCCAGAGGGGGCGCTTCGCGCCGGTGGGGAAGTTCCGCCGGCTCGCCTCTCCTCGGGCTGCGCCCGAGCGCCCGAGCGCCCGAGCGCTAGGGCCGGGTGAGCCGCCGGTGGGTGACCCGGTGCGGCCGGGCGGCCTCGGCACCGAGGCGGTCCACCTTGTTGGCCTCGTAGGCCGCGTAGTTGCCCTCGAACCAGAACCACGCGCCGCTGTCCTCCTCGGTGCCCTCCCAGGCGAGGATGTGTGTGGCGGTGCGGTCCAGGAACCACCGGTCGTGGGAGGTGATCACGGCGCAGCCGGGGAACTCCAGGAGGGCGTCCTCCAGCGACTGGAGGGTCTCCACGTCGAGGTCGTTGGTCGGCTCGTCGAGGAGCAGCAGGTTGCCGCCCATTTTCAGGGTCATCGCGAGGTTGAGCCGGTTGCGTTCGCCGCCGGAGAGCACGCCAGCCCGCTTCTGCTGGTCGGCTCCCTTGAAGCCGAACGACGCGATGTACGCCCGGCTGGGCATCTCGAAGCTGGCCACCTTGATGTGGTCCAGCCGGTCCGAGACCACCTCCCACACCGACTTCTGCGGCTCGATCCCCGCCCGGCTCTGGTCGACGTAGGAGATCTTGACCGTCTTGCCCACGATGAGCGTCCCGCTGTCCGGCTGCTCCTGGCCGACGATCATCCGGAACAGGGTGGTCTTGCCGACGCCGTTGGGGCCGATCACGCCGACGATGCCGGCCCTGGGCAGCCGGAAGGACAGGTCTTGGATCAGCACCCGGTCGCCGAACCCCTTGGTGAGCTCGTGCGCCTCGAGGACGATGTCGCCCAGCCGAGGCCCGGGCGGGATGTTGATCTCGCCGGTGTCGATCTTGCGGTTGCGCTCGGCCTCCGCCGCGAGCTCCTCGTAGCGGGCCAGCCGTGACTTGCTCTTGGCCTGCCGGGCTCTGGGGTTGGAGCGGACCCACTCGAGCTCACGCTCGAGCATCTTGGCACGCTTGGCGTCCTTGGCCCCCTCGACCTTGAGGCGCTCCTTCTTGGTCTCCAGGTAGGTGGAGTAGTTGCCCTCATAGGGGTGCGTGCGGCCCCGGTCGAGCTCGAGGATCCAGCTCGCCACGTTGTCCAGGAAGTACCGGTCGTGCGTGACGGCGAGGACGGCGCCGGGGTACCCGGCGAGGTGCCCCTCCAGCCACTGCACGGACTCCGCGTCGAGGTGGTTGGTGGGCTCGTCGAGCAGCAGCAGGTCGGGCTGCTGCAGCAGCAGCTTGCACAGCGCGACCCGGCGCCGCTCCCCGCCGGACAAGGTGTCGACCACGACCTCCGGTGGCGGGCACCGCAGCGCGTCCATGGCCTGGTCCAGGCGGCTGTCCAGGTCCCAGGCGCCCGCATGGTCGAGGTCGGTCTGCAGGTCGCCCATCTCCGCAAGCAGCTTGTCGTAGTCCGCGTCGGGGTCGGCCAGCTCCGCTGTGATCTCGTCGTACCGGTCGAGCTTGGCCTTGATGTCGTGGACCGCCTCCTCGATGTTGTCCAGGACGGTACGGCCTTCGGTCAGCGAAGGCTCCTGCTGCAGCATCCCCACCGTGGCCTCGGGGTCCAAGATCGCGTCGCCGTTGGAGGGCTGCTCCAGCCCCGCCATGATCCGCAGCAGCGTCGACTTGCCGGTGCCGTTGGGCCCGACCACGCCGATCTTCGCACCGTGGAGGAACGACAGCGTGACGTTGTCGAGGACCACCTTGTCGCCGTGCGCCTTGCGCACGTTGCGCAGCGTGAAGACATACTCGGCCATGGTGCGGAAGCCTACGGGCGGCTCTCGGCCCGCCCAACACGGGCACGGCGGCCGCCGGCCAGGCTGCTGAACCGTCCCGCCTGCGCCGCGCGACCCGTGCTCGGGACCTCCTAAGCGGCGGCCTCCGGCCTTGGTTCCCCCCAGCTGGTCATCGCGGACGGCGTGGGGCCGCCGTCGTGCACCATCTGGGAGACCTCACTGTCGACGTCGCTCTCTGCACGGTCGGATCGGACCGCCTTGAGGAACGTGCTGGTGCCCCGTGAGAGGTCGTGCCCGACGAGGCTCGCGTCCACGACCAGCGTGGTCGACGGCGGCTCGTTCTCCCGCTGCCAGGTCTCCGTGCGCAGCCGGCCGTGCACGATGACGGCGTCGCCCTTGCGCACGGAGTCGCGGACGTGCTCGGCCAGGGTGCGCCACGCGGTGACGGAGTACCACGTCGTCTCGCCGTCCACCCAGCTGCCGGCCCGCCGGATGCGCGGGGTGACCGCGACCCGGAGGTTGGCGACGCTGATCCCTGCCGGCGTCCGGAAGACGACGTCGGCTCCCACCCAGCCGTGGAAGGTGACGAACGTGTCGGTCATGGTCTGGTGCTCCTTCGTCTGGTCATGTGTCTGGTCCTGGTGTCCGGGCCTCCAGACTGACCGCCGGCACCAGGTTCGCGAGGCGGCGCGGGACCGCCTGTGGACGAGAACGACGGGTCGCCGGATGGGGACGGAACCCGGCCCGGCCGCCGGCGTCAGCGCAACGCGGCGGCGACCGCGTCCCGCGCCTCGGCGTGCGCGGCGAGCTCCGCGTCGATCGGGACGGTGACCAGCTCGTGGGTCACCTCGGCGACGGCGGACCGGAGACGGCGGTCCGCCTGGCGCGCTCGCGACCGGGCGGTCGCCCCGTTGAGCGGTTTGCTCAGCACGGTCAGCAGAAGCCCGGAGAGCACCCCGGTCACCAGGAGCAGCGTGGGCACCGGGATGCCCCCGGCGCGGGGGGCCTCCGGCACCGAGAGCTGGAAGTAGCCGAGGAGGAACAACCCGGTCAGCCAGAGCGCGCCGGCGGTCGCGACGGCCAGCAACGTGACCTGCAGGCCCCGCAGCAGCCGCCACCACCATGGCGTCCGGGAGACCCCGAGGTCGGTGCCGGTGACGGCTCGGTCCAGCGCGTCACCGAGCTCGGTCAGGCGGGACGTCGATGCCCGCCGGACGGCGTCGGCCCACGGACGCGCGAGCGGCGCGGCCACCTCGTCGGCGACCGCCCGGACCGCGGTGTCGACGCGGGCCCGCTGCACCGGCGTCGGCTCGGGCAACGAGGTCCGTGACCGGCCGGTGAGCTCGCGTCCGGCCTCGCCGAGGTCGAGGTGGAGCCGCCGGAGCGGATCGGGCCGGAGCCGGCTGAGCCACGCGGTGAGCGGCCACCCGGTGGCCTGCGCCCCACGCCGGACCGTGGACCGCTCGACCGCGCGGACGACCGTGGGCACGCCCCCCGCGTCGGCGAGCGCCGAGACCAGCTCGGCCTCCCGCTGCTTGGTGACCTCCGCGGATCCTGCGGAGCCGGTGACCTGCTGGAGGCGCCGCGCGACCGCGTCGACGTCGGCGCGCAGCCGGTCGGCTGCCGAGCGCTTCGCCGCGACCCGGTCGGCGACCAGGTCGCGGAGCGCGTCGACCCCCTGCCCGTCCCGCGCCGAGACCGCGAGCAGCGAGATGCCCTCCAGCCCGTCGTCGTCGAGCAGCCGGCGGAGGTCGCGCAGAATCTCCTCGCGGCGGCCGGGCTCGACCCGGTCGACCTGGTTCAGCACCACCACGACGACGTCGCGATGGCCGGCGAGGGGGCGGAGGTACCGCTCGTGCACCGCGGCGTCGGCGTACTTCTGCGGGTCCAGGACCCAGACCAGCAGGTCGGCGAGCGCGACCAGGCGGTCGACCTCCAGGTGGTGCTCGACCTCTGTCGAGTCGTGGTCGGGCAGGTCCAGGAGGACCAGCCCGTCCAGCCCCCGCGTGGACGGCACCTCGAGCTCAGAGCTCTCACCGGGCGGCCGGCCGTCCAGCACGCTGGTGCGCGACACCTGGTGACGCCGCGGCACGCCCAGCCAGGACAGCAGGTCGCCGGCTCCCTCGGCGCCCCAGACGAACGCCATCGTCGCCGAGGTGGTCGGCCTGCGCACGCCGACCGCGGCAAGGTCCATCCCGGCCAGCGCGTTGAACGTCGAGGACTTGCCCGAGCCGGTCGCTCCGGCGAGAGCGACGACGGTGTGGTCGCCGGAGAGCGCCATCCGGTCGGTCACCCGGCGTACGACCCCGGCCGCCTCATCGAGCAGCGCCTCGTCGACCCGTCCGCGGGACGCGCCCACCGCCCGGTCCAGGGCCTCGGCCCGGGCACCGACACCGGAGCGGCCGAGGCCCAGCCTCCGCTTGGCACCCTCCAGCAGCGCGGTCATCCCACGGCCTCCTGCGGCTCCCGGGCGTGCCGCGCGTCGTCCAACGCTCGTACGGCGACCCGCAGGCGCTCAGCGGGGTCGGGCGCGCCAGCCGTGTCTGCGTCGCCGGCGCCGCCGAGCCCGAGCGCGTCGAGGAGGTCGGTGTAGCGGGCGCGCTCGTCGGCCACCAGGGTGGTCACTCTGGCCGCGAGGTCGGCACGCGCGTGCTCGGCGAGCCGGCGGACGGCCTCGTCGCCGAAGACCGCCTCGAGGAGCTTCTGACCCAGCACCGCGCTCCCTCCCGCGATTCCCACCTCGGCTCCGGTCAGGCCGGTCGTCGACGCGAACACCACGACCATGAGGGCGACCGCCAGCCCGTTGACCCCGAAGGCGAGGAAGCGCGCGGTGGCCCGCCGCTCCGCACCCTCCTCGCGGACCATCTGCAGGACTCCAGCCTGCCAGTCCCGGACCGCTCGCTGCGTCGCCGGGCGGAGCTCGCGCGACGCCCGGCCCAGCGGCCGGTCGGCGCTGTCCAGCAGCTGCGCCCC
>JBIOYO010000344.1:0-3677 GCA_044870175.1 Nocardioidaceae bacterium
ACGACGACGAACGCCTGGCTGTCGGTCGACGAGCACGACCGTGATGCCGTCCATCTGTGGTCGGGCATGTGTGCCGCCCTGGAGGCGCTCGCGCCGGGATGTACCCGCGACGCGGAGCCCCTCGCGCACCGGCCTGCCACGCTGATGGAGGCCGTCGCGACGATCCTCGACGAGCTGGAGGTGACCGACCGGCCGACGGGGGTGCTGGTCCTCGACGACGTGCACCTGGTCGACGAGGACGACCTCGCGGTGAGGTCACTGGGCCTGTTCCTGCAGCACCTGCCCGGATGGCTGCACGTCGTCGTGGCCGCGCGCCGGGCGCCACGGCTGCCGCTGGACCGGCTCCGGGCTCGTGGACAGCTGGCCGAGGTCCACTTCGCCGAGCTGCTGTTCTCCCAGGAGGAAGCGGTCGAGATGCTGACCCGGCTGGCGCCGGCACTGGACCAGCCTCGCGTCGACGACATCGCCCGGCGGGCGGGTGGGTGGGCGGCAGGCATCCAGCTCGCTGCGCTGGCGGCACGGTCGCATGACGCCCGGGTCGACGTCGTGCCGCAGCCGCGCGACGGCACCCTCCTCGTGGAGGACTACGTGTTGCACGAGGTGCTCGGCGCCGAGCCCCCCGAGCTGGTCCAGACGTTGCTCGACACGGCGGTCGTGGAGCTGCTGGAGCCGGCTCTCGCGGTCGCGTTGACGGGCCGGGCCGACGCCTCGGAGCTGCTCTCGCTGGCCGAGCGCCGGGGGCTGTTCGTGAGCCGCCTCGACCCGTCGGGGTGGTACCGGATGCACTCGCTGGTCCGAGACGTGCTGCTGGGTGAGCTGTCCAGGCGGGCACCCGACCGGCTGGCCGGCCAGCACGCCAGGGCCGCGACGTGGTTCGAGGAGATGGGTGAGGTGCCGCTGGCCCTCGAGCACTGGATCCTCGGCGGGCGGGAGCGGGAGGCGTTGCGACTGCTCGCGGCCCACGAGACCGCGTTGTACGACAGCGGCCGCGAAGCCACCATCGCCAGGGTCCTCGCCCGCATCCCCTCCGACGTCGCGACCGCGGACGTGACCGCGCTGGTGGAGTACGCCTCCTGCCACCTGCTGGTCGACCGCCGCAAGTTCGTCGAGACGGTCGAGCGGGCCCGCGAGCTGGCCCGGCGTACGCCGGACCTCAGCGCGGCCACCCGAAGCCGGCTCGACATGCTGCAGTCGTTCGCAGTGACCATGCGGGGTGACTGGGTCGGCGGTCGCGCGTACGCGGACCGAGTGATCCGCGACCTCGGCGACGACGGCTGGCTCGACCCACTGGGCAGGTTCGCCTGGAACATGGTGGCTCGGGACGTCGCCCTCTCGGAGCGGTGGGACGACGACGGCGTCGAGGTCGACGGCGCGCGGGGCGCGATCAGCATCGACCCGGACCGCAGGCTCACCTTCGAGGGGACCCGAGCCCTGGGCGAGGCCCTCGCCGGGCGCCCGGTGGACGCGCTGCGCGTTGCGGCAGGGGTCCGGCACGCCGCCTCGGTGACCAGCATGACGATCCTGCGCACCGAGCTGGGAACCGCCGAGGCGATCGCGCACCGGGAGCTGGCCGACCTGCCCCGGGCGTTCGACGAGCTCACGGCGCTGGCCGCCGTGCCCGTGGAGCCGGTGCCGTACTGCCAGCTGCTGGCCTACCTCGAGCTCGCCCAGGCACACGTCGACGACGACACCCTCGACGCCGCGGAGCGCTGGTTCTCCCGCGCCGAGGACCTCGTCGAGTGGGAGCTGTCAGGCGCAGGGGCGCGGGCCCTCGTGGCACGGGTGGGAACCCGGATCGCGCTGGCACGCGGGCGTCACGAGGACGCCGAGCGGTGGTGCAGCCAGCTCCACGACCCCTTCTGGGCCGGCATAGGAACCGCACGGGTGCTCCTTGCCCGGGGCGAGGCGGCGGCTGCGGGCTCTGCGCTGGACGAGGCGGTCCCACGGTGTCTCCGGCACGAGGTGGTCCTCGACCTGCTGCGGGCGCAGGCGGCCGGGACACACGAGGAGTCGCTCAAGTGGGTGATGGCCGCGGCCGACCGCGCCTCGGCCAACGGGCTGGTCCAGACCGTCGCGTCGGAGGGCCCGGAGGTGCTTCGGCTGGTCGAGCTGGCCGCCTGGCGAGTCCCCCCGCGCTGGCTGGACCGGCTTCGCCGAGCCGGGACACCGGAGGTCGGTCGGGGACGGGTCGAGGCGGCCCTGGGCCTGGTCGAGCCGCTGACCGACCGGGAGCGCGACGTGCTGCGCCTCCTTCCGAGCCGGCTGACCCTCCGGGAGATCGCCGCCGAGCTCTCGATCTCCATGAACACGCTGAAGTTCCACCTGAAGGTGATCTACCGCAAGCTGGGCTGCGGGTCGCGGGCCGAGGCCGCGGAGGTCGCGCGCGGGCTCAGCCGACGGCGGACCGGTCAGGCGCCGAGCACCCGGCGCCGTTGACGCTCGTACTCCTCACCGGTCAGGAGCCCCTCCTCGGCCAGGGCGGCGAGCTCACGCAGCTGCGCGACCGGGTCGATGATCAGGTCCTCAGCCCGGGCGTCGGCCGCCCAGCCGCTCTGGGGACGCCGGACCAGGAGGTCCACGCCCTCGTCACGCGCGCGTGTGTTCCGCCGCACCGTCTGCCTCCTCTGCGTCCACGTCGAACGCGTCGTCCGGAACCGAGCCGGGGGTGACCCCGGCCAGGCTCGCGTGGACCCGGCTCCGCGGGATCCGTTCTCCACCGAGCAGCCTGCCGCCCGCCGTCCGCGCGGCCCGAGCGAGCGGCTCGGCCCACCGGTCCTCTGCCAGCAGGAGGACCGCGGCGCTCTCGGGCGCGAGCGTCGCGGACACGAGCGCCACGTCGTGGCTGCTGAGCAGGCCGCCGTACCAGCCTTCGGTCTTCGTGAGCGGTCTGAGACTCTCGACATCGCCGACCTCGAGGAGCTCCACGATCCCGTCGCCCGCCTTGGTGAGCACGACCACGTCCAGGATCCGGATCGCCGAGGCGTCGACGAGGCCGGCGAGCGCCGTCGCGATGCGGTCGAGGGACCCGGTCTCGGGGAGACCCACGACGACGTACTCCACGAGGTCCGCGTCGACCTCGACGAGCGGGTCCCAGTGACCGGTCACGATAGAGACATTCCCATTTCCGGGTCTGGCGATGCGGGCTCAGACGCCGGCCGGCACCGCGGCGGCCGACTGTCGTACCCCGCCGTGGCGCTCGCGTCGCCGGAGCACCAGCTTCAGCAGCTCCTCGACGACGACGAGGCTGAGCGCCAGGCCGATGCAGACGAGCCACTGTTCGAGGGTCAGTCCGGTCGTGTTGAAGATGCGCTCGAGGAGGTCGATCCCCGTGACTGCGACGATCGCCAGCAACGCCACGCCGTACCTGCGCAGCTGGGTGACACCGGGTATCGCCGCCCGGGAGAAGATCGTGCCGTGCTGGTCACGGGCGAGGAGCCCGGCGACCACGTGGAAGAGCGACAGTGTGGTCAGCAGCATGGTGCCCGCCACGACCGCTCCGTCGTCCGCGTGCCCGACCTGGTAGGCGACCAGGGAGCCGACGGTCATCACCAGACCCTGCACGCACAGCCGCACCCAGTTGGCTCGAGAGATCACCGGCGCGGCGACGGGCCGCGGAGGCCGGCTCATCAAGCCGGGGCTCGGCTCGTCGAACCCCAACGCGATCGCGATCGGGATGT
>JBIOYO010000345.1:0-3700 GCA_044870175.1 Nocardioidaceae bacterium
CGTCGTCGTGCACCCCGGCGACTCCCTGTGGCGGATCGCCGCAGCGCGACTGCCCGCCGAGACCGGTCCAGCCGGAACCGACGCGGCCTGGCGACGGCTCTACGCGGCGAACCGGCCTCCGCTCGGCGCCGACCCCGACCTGATCCACCCCGGCGACGTGCTGCGCATCCCGCGCGACCTGACGTCCGATCGAGAGGAGTCCCGGTGACGACACCTGGCCACCCGACCCAGCCCGGCCACCGAGCGCACCCGGAGCCGCGGGCTGCGACGGTGACCCGGTTGGTGCCGTCGGGCCCCACGCTCGACGACGTCGGCGCGACCGCGGTCCAAGGCGCCCTCGCGCTCGACCTGCGCGACCGCCCAGCAGCCCAGCCGGCGCCCGGCCCGGCCTCCGCCGTGCGCCCACCCCTGCTGGCCGCGGTCCCGGTCGTTGAGCACGACGTGAGCAGGTGGGCGGCGCGGTTCGCCCAGGCGGTCGTGGAGGCGGCCGGAGGAGACCGGCCGATGAGTCAGCTGCTCCGGTGGACCAGCCCGGCCGTCTACGCCGAGCTGGAGCAGAGGCTGCGCCTGCTCTCCCAGGTGCCGGCCCCGCACCGGCGCCGTACCGTGCGTCCGCAGGTCCGCAGCGTGCACGTGTGCCGCCCCACGGCGTCGTCGGCGGAGGTCAGCGTGCACGTCCGGTACGGCGAGCGCTCCCGGGCCCTGGCCGCGAGGCTGGACCACCGCGGCGGGCGGTGGCTGTGCACCGCCCTGGTGATCGGCTGACCGGCGCCGAGCGGTCCGCTCAGCCGACCCGCGCGGTCTGGCCGGTCGCCCCGCCGGGGGCGCCGTGGCACCGCTTGTACTTCTTGCCCGAGCCGCACGGGCACAGCATGTTGCGCCCGACTCCCGCGAACGCGTCGTCCGCCCCGCTGCCGCGCCCTCCGGGCGGCGCCCCACGGACCTCGGTCTCCCCGGTCTCGGTCGGCGCGGAGTAGGCGAGCGCCGCCGGCGCCTTCGGGCCGTCGAGGCCCTTCGCCCGCACGTGCGGGTGCCCCTCGGCGACGGACCGGTGCACCGCCTCCGGCGGCGCGGCGAACAGCCCCGGCGAGACGACCTCCTCCTCCTCGGCGACGTCCGCGTCGGTCTCGTCCTCCACGGTCTCCGGCTCGAGCTGGACCTCCAGGTTGAACAAGAACCCGACCGACTCCTCCTTGATGCCGTCCATCATGGTGGCGAACATGTCGAAGCCCTCGCGCTGGTACTCCACCAACGGGTCGCGCTGGGAGTAGGCGCGCAGGCCGATGCCCTCGCGGAGGTAGTCCATCTCGTAGAGGTGCTCGCGCCACTTCCGGTCCAGCACCGACAACAGCACGCGCCGCTCCAGCTCACGCATGACCTCGCTGCCCAGCTGGGCCTCGCGGGCGTCGTAGGCCTTCTGCGCGTCCGCCTGGACCATCTCGACGAGGACGTCGGGGTCGAGCGCCTCACGACCGCCGGCCTCGTCCTCGACGTCGGCGAGCCGGACCGAGACGGGGTAGAGCGTGCGGAAGGCGTTCCACAGGCCGTCGAGGTCCCACTCCTCCGGGAACCCGGTGGTCGCGCCGCGCACGTAGCCGGCAAGGACGTCGTCGATCATCGAGCGGACCTGCTCCTCCAGGTCCGCGCCCTCCAGCACGGCGCGCCGCTCGGCGTAGACGACCTCACGCTGCCTGCTCATCACGTCGTCGTACTTCAAGACGTTCTTGCGGGAGTCGAAGTTCTGCGCCTCGACCTGCCCCTGGGCCGAGGCGATCGAGCTGGTGACTCGCTTGTTCTCGATCGGCTGGTCGTCGGGGACCTTCAGCGTGGTCAGCACCCAGTCCACCCAGTCGGACTTGAACAGCCGCATCAGCTCGTCCTGAAGCGACAGGTAGAAGCGCGACTCGCCCGGGTCGCCCTGGCGGCCGGACCGGCCGCGGAGCTGGTTGTCGATGCGGCGGGACTCGTGGCGCTCGGTGCCGAGGACGTAGAGCCCGCCGAGCTCGGTGACCTCCTCGTGCTCGGCCGCGACGCGCGCCTTCACCTGCTCGACCGTGGCCGGCCAGGCGGCCTCGTACTCCTCGACGTCCTCGACGGGGTCGAGCCCCCGCGCGCGGAGCTCCTGGTCGGCCAGGAAGTCGACCGAGCCGCCGAGCATGATGTCGGTGCCGCGGCCGGCCATGTTGGTGGCGACGGTGACCGCGCCCTTATGGCCGGCCAGGGCGACCACCTTGGCCTCGTCGGCGTGCTGCTTGGCGTTGAGGACCGAGTGCGGCACGCCCCGCTTGCGCAGCTCGGTGGAGAGGTGCTCGGACTTCTCCACCGAGACGGTGCCGACCAGCACGGGCTGTCCCTTGCGGTGCCGCTCGGCGATGTCCTCGACCACGGCGGCGTACTTCGCCTCCTCGGTGCGGTAGACCAGGTCGGGCTGGTCGGCCCGGGCCATCGGCATGTTCGTGGGGATCGGTACGACGCCGAGCTTGTAGATCTTGTCGAACTCGCTGGCCTCGGTCATCGCCGTGCCGGTCATGCCGGCCAGCTTCTCGTAGAGGCGGAAGTAGTTCTGCAGCGTGATCGTGGCGAGGGTCTGGTACTCCTCGCGGATCTGCACGCCCTCCTTGGCCTCGATCGCCTGGTGCAGCCCCTCGTTGTATCGCCGACCCGGCAGCATCCGGCCGGTGTGCTCGTCGACGATGAGCACCTCGCCGTCGAGGACGACGTACTCCTTGTCGTTGCGGAACAGCTCCTTGGCCTTGATCGCGTTGTTCATGAACGAGATCAGCGGGGTGTTGACCGAGTCGTAGAGGTTGTCGATGCCGAGGTAGTCCTCGACCTTGGTGATGCCCCCCTCCAGGACCGAGATGGTCCGCTTCTTCTCGTCCACCTCGTAGTCCTCGTCACGGACCAGGCGCCGCGCGATGGTGGCGAACTCGGGGTACCACTTCACCTCCTCCTGCGTCGGCCCGGAGATGATCAGCGGGGTGCGCGCCTCGTCGATGAGGATCGAGTCGACCTCGTCCACGATGGCGTAGTAGTGGCCGCGCTGCACGCACTCCTCGAGGCTGTTGGCCATGTTGTCGCGCAGGTAGTCGAAGCCGAACTCGTTGTTGGTGCCGTAGGTGAGGTCGCACTCGTACGCCGCGCGGCGCTCCGCGCGACCCATCTGGGACAAGATCACGCCCGTGGTCAGCCCGAGGAAGTGGTAGACCCGCCCCATCCACTCGGCGTGGTACTTGGCGAGGTAGTCGTTCACGGTCACGATGTGCACGCCGCGACCGGTCAGGGCGTTCAGGTACGTCGGCAGGGTGGCCACGAGGGTCTTGCCCTCACCGGTCTTCATCTCGGCGATGTTGCCCAGGTGCAGCGCGGCGCCGCCCATCACCTGCACGTCGAAGTGCCGCTGCCCCAGCACCCGCCTGGCCGCCTCGCGGACGGTCGCGAACGCCTCGGCCATCAGGTCGTCGAGGGACTCGCCGTCGGCCAGCCGCTTCTTGTACTCGTCGGTGAGGCCGCGCAGCTCGTCGTCGGACATCGCGACGAAGTCGTCCTCGATGGCGTTGACCGCCTTGGCGACGGCCTCCAGCTGACGCAGGATCTTGCCCTCGCCCATACGAAGGATCTTGTCGAGGATTGCAGGCACGTCGGTTTGCTCCTGGCTGAAGGCTCGAGTCGACAGACGTCGACGAAGTGCCCTGCCACT
>JBIOYO010000346.1:0-3460 GCA_044870175.1 Nocardioidaceae bacterium
CGGACGGCTGCCGCGGGGGCGGGTCGTCGAGGGTGCCGGCCCCGTCCGCGAGCAGCACGGCGGCCAGCTCGGCCCCCGCCTTCGCGGCGTGCTCCGGCACGCCGGCCAGCGACCGGCGGACGGACAGGGCACCGTCGGTGGAGAGGACGACGGCGCGCAGCCACAGCTCCTCACCGTCGTCGCCCTCGGCCACCTCGGCCAGCGCGCCGACCGGAGCGGAGCAACCCGCCTGCAGACCGGCGAGCAGCTCGCGCTCCGCGGTGACGGCGGCCCTGGTCGGCGGGTCGTCCAGCGCCCGGCGGAGCAGCTCGGCGAGCTCGGCGTCGGTGCTGCGGCACTCGACCGCCAGGGCGCCCTGCCCGGGCGCAGGCAGCATCTGGAGGGGGTCGAGGACCTCGGTGACCGCGTCGAGGCGGCCGAGCCGGGCCAGCCCGGCGCGGGCCAGCACCACCGCGTCGAGGTCGCCGCCGGTCACCTTGGCCAGGCGGGTGTCGACGTTGCCGCGCACGGGCACCACCTCGAGGCCGAGGCCGAGCGCGTGCAGCTGGGCCGCGCGGCGCAGCGACCCGGTGCCGACCCGCGATCCGGCAGGCAGCTCGCCGAGGGTGAGCCGGTCGCGGGCCACCAGGACGTCGCGAGGGTCCTCGCGGGCCGGCACGGCCGCGAGCGTGACGTCGTCGCGCGGCTCGGTCGGCAGGTCCTTCAGCGAGTGCACCGCCACGTCCACCTCCCCTCGGACCAGAGCGTCGCGCAGGGCACCGACGAAGACGCCCACCCCGCCGAGCGAGGCCAGGGCAGCGCCCGTCCGGTCGCCCTGGGTGCTGACCTCGACCAGGGCCGTCCGGCTTCCCAGGCGCTCCGCCAGCGCGTCGGCGACGAGCCCGGCCTGCGCGCGGGCGAGCGCCGAGCCGCGCGTGCCGACCCGCACCAGCGGCATGCCGCCTCCCCCGTCGAAGGTCACGCTCACACCCCCTCCGGCCGGGTGACCGCCTCGACGGCCTCCGGGTCGAGGGCGAACAGCTCGGCCAGCGCCGCGGCGTAGGACACCGCGCCGGCAGAGTTCGCCAGCTCCTTGACCCGGACCGTGGGCTCGTGCATGAGCTTGTCCGCGACCCGGCGTACGGTCTGCTCCACCTCAGCGCGGACCTGGGGCTCGAGGTCCGCGACCCGGCCGAAGAGCCGCTGCAGCTCGGTCTCGACCACCCCGGTCGCCATCGTCCGCAGCGCCACGACGGTGGGAGTCACTGCCGCCGCGCGGTGGGCGTGCAGGAAGGAGCCGACCTCCTCCGCGACGATCGCGCGCACCGAGGCGACGTCCTCGGCGCCCTCGCCCTCGCCCACCTCCTCGGCCAGCCGCGACAGGCCGATCAGGCTGACCCCCTCGAGGTCGGCGACCGTGGGGTCCACGTCGTGAGGCAGCGCCAGGTCCACGACGGCCAGCGGCCAGGTGGCCAGGCTCCGCGCCTGCGCCACCTCGGCCGCGGAGAGCACCGTGCCGACCGCCCCGGTGCAGGACACCACCACGTCGGCGGACACCAGCTCGGTGGCCATCGCGTCCAGCGCCGCCACCCGGGCGGAGTGCTGGCCGGCCAGGCGCTCGGCGGTCCCGGCACTGCGGTTGACCACCACGACCTCGTCGACCCCCCGGCGGGCGAGGGTGGACACGGCGAGGGACGCCATGGCGCCGGCGCCGACCACGACGGCGCGCTTGCCGGCCAGGTCCCCGACGTGCGCGGCGGCCCGGTCGAGGGCCACGGACACCAGTGACGGCGCCGTACGGTCGATGCCGGTCTCGGCGTGCGAGCGCTTGCCGACCCGGAGCGCCTGCTGGAAGAGCGCGTTCAGCGCTGGCCCGATGGTCGCGGACTCCTGGCCAAGCCTGAGCGCGTCGCGGGTCTGGGCGAGGATCTGGGCCTCCCCCACCACCATCGAGTCAAGCCCGGCGGCGACCTGGAAGAGGTGGGCCACGGCGCCGTCGTCGTAGTGGACGTACAGGTGCGGGACGACGCTCTCCGGCGCCTCTCCGGCGAGCTCGCACAGGAGGCGGGACACCGCCTCGACACTGCCGTGGAACCGGTCGACCTCGGCGTAGATCTCGACCCGGTTGCAGGTGGCCAGGACGGTCGACTCCAGCACGTGGTCGCTGGTGTGCACCGCGTGCAGCAGCTTGTCGACCCCGCCGGCGTCCAGCGCGACCTTCTCCAGGACCGTGACGGGGGCGGTCCGGTGGGAGACCCCGACGACCAGCACGCTCACCGGTCCACCGTCCTCACGCCGGCACCGCCGTCCCGGAACCACCCTCGCCCGGCTGCGGGGCGCGGGCCGACGTCATGGCCTTGCGCTGCTCGTGGTAGGCGAGGATCTGTAGCTCGATGGACAGGTCCACCTTGCGTACGTCGACGCCGGGCGGCACCGACACGACGGTGGGAGCGAAGTTCAAGATGCTGGTCACGCCGGCCGCCACCAACCGGTCGCAGACGTCCTGGGCCGCGGAGGCCGGCGTGGCGACGACCCCGATCGCGACCCGCTCCGCCGCCGCGATCGTCTCCAGCTCGTCGAAGGAGCGGATCGGCCGGCCCGCGGCCTGCTCCCCCACCCGGGCCGGGTCGCTGTCGAGCAGGGCCACGATCCGGAAGCCCCGCGAGGAGAACCCGCTGTAGCCGGCCAGCGCGTGGCCGAGGTTGCCGATGCCGACGATGACCACGGGCCAGTCCTGGGTGACGCCGATCTCGCGGGCGATCTGGTAGCGGAGGTACTCCACGTCGTACCCGACCCCGCGGGTGCCGTAGGAGCCGAGGTAGGACAGGTCCTTGCGCAGCTTGGCGCTGTTGACCCCGGCGGCCGACGCCAGCTCCTCGCTCGAGCAGGTCGCGATGCCCCGCTCGGCGAGCGTGACCAGCGCCCGCAGGTACACCGGGAGCCGGGCGACGGTGGCCTCGGGGATGCCGCGGGCGACCCCCTCCGCCACCCGCGCGGCGTGGCCCCTCACCAGGCTCCCGTCGGGGCCGGGCGGGGTGCTGCCGGGTGCGGTCACGTTCTGGTCACTCCTGGTTTCGCTGCGCCCACGTCGGCGGCTGCATCCCACACAGGACCGTACGCACCGGCAGCAGAGTCACCATAGGAGTTTGTGAACGTGCGAACAAACCGAGTCCGCATCCCGGCCGCCCGGGGGTGACGCAGGTCACGTCCGGGCCCGCCACGCCGCGCCTCCACGGGCTGTCGCAGCGAGCCGCTACTCTCGCACACAGCCGCTTCCCCCTCGCTCGTCCACAGCCGTCACGAAGGTTCCCCGTCCGGTCGGCGCGGTGTGACAGCGTGTCGGCACCTACCGCTCTGAGCACACCGGAGGGAACGCCATGGGGGCCCAGAACCATCAACGACGCGCGGCGAAGGCCCAGCGAAGGGCGCGTCGCAAGGAGCGGCGCGGCCCGACCGGCCACCCGCCGCCCGGCGACCACCG
>JBIOYO010000347.1:0-6293 GCA_044870175.1 Nocardioidaceae bacterium
GACCGCCTGGACAGCTGCATCGGCTGCGGCTGCCTGAGCCTGCGCCGCTGCGCGCTGAGCAACCCCGGCGACGTGCTGGCCGCCCAGGGGCCGGGGGCGGTGAACCTCGAGCCGGACCGGCGCTGACGGCGAACGCCCTAGGCTGGACGCCATGGAGCTGCGGATCGTGGCGAGCCGGCCCGAGCCGGCACTGGTGCGGCTGCCCTGGCACCTCTCGCTGGAGGACTGGGGCGACGACGTCCTCGTGCCGCTTCCCCGGGGCATCAGCCGGCACGTGGTGCGCATCGCCCGGGCCGGCACCAAGGTGGTCGCGGTCAAGGAGACCCGCGAGCACATGGCCTTCCGGGAGTACGCCATGCTGCGCAACCTGCGCCGGCTGGACCTGCCCGTGGTGGAGCCTGCCGCGGTGGTCACTGGCCGGGAGGACCGCGGGCACGAGCCCATCGAGCCCGCGCTCGTGACGGTGCACCTGCGCTACTCACTGCCCTACCGCTCGCTGTTCAGCCACGGCCTGCCCAACGAGAGCCTGCCCCGGATCATCGACGCGCTCGTCGTGCTGCTGGTGCGCCTGCACCTGGCGGGCTTCTACTGGGGCGACGTGTCGCTGTCGAACGTGCTGTTCCGCCGCAGCGCGGGCGAGTTCGCGGCGTACGTCGTCGACGCCGAGACCGGCGAGCTGCACGAACGGCTCTCCGACGGCCAGCGCGGCTACGACCTGGACATCGGCTACGCCAACGTGTTCGGTGAGCTGCTCGACCTGCAGGCCGGCGGCCTGATGGACGATTCGGTCGACCCGCACGGCATCGTCGACCAGCTGACCGGGCGCTACCACGCGCTGTGGGACGAGCTGACCGGCACCGAGGAGTTCAACACCGAGGAGATGTGGCGTCTCGACCGGCGCGTCGAGCGGCTCAACGACCTCGGCTTCGACGTCGAGGAGGTCGACATCGTCACCGACTGGGACGGCACCTCCATCCGGGTCACCCCGCGCGTCGTCGAGGCGGGTCATCACAGCCGCGAGCTGCAGCGGCTCACCGGCCTGGACGTGGAGGAGAACCAGGCCCGGCGGCTGCTCAACGACATCGCCTCGTTCACCGCGTTCTACAACCTGTCCGGCGAGGACCGTGGAGTGGTCGCCCACCGGTGGCTGACCACGGTGTTCGAGCCGGTCTGGGACGAGGTCCCGCCCGGCCTGCGCGGCAAGCGAGACCCCGCAGAGGTCTTCCACGAGATCCTCGAGCACCGCTGGTTGATGGCCGAGGCGGCCGGCCACGACATCGAGACCTTCGACGCGGCCCGCGACTACATCGCCACGGTGCTGGCGGCCCGTCCGGACGAGGCGCTGACCGCTCCCCAGTAGCCGCTCCCCGACCCGGCGCATTCCGGACAATTCAGTTAGGCTGGCCCGCATGCGCGTGGCGCTGACCGTCGTCGACCCGCGCTGGGACCTCCGCGAGGACGTCGTCGTCGACGCCGACGACGCCACCCCCATGGCCGACGTCCTCGCCGAGCTCAGCGCGGCCGCGGTGACCCCGCAGCCGGCCGCCGCGGCCGTCGTGTCCCTGGCCGGCCGCCGCGGCCGCACCGCGCTGCGCGACGCCCCGCCCGCGCTGTACCACCTGGGCCGGCCGCTCGACCCCAGGTCGACGCTGGCCGAGTCGGGCCTGCGGGAGGGGTCGCTCGTGTCCGTCGGCGACCCGGCGGCGTCGGTGCTCGACGAGCCGGACGGCCTGGTCGAGCTGCGCCTGGTGTCCGGCCGCGGCGCGGGATCGGTGCGCCGGCTGACCACCGGAGAGGCGACACTCGGCTCGGACCCTGGCTGCGTGGTCCGGCTGGACGACCGCCGGCTGCCGCCGGTCGTCGCGACGGTCGCGGTGGCCAAGGACGGCGCGGTCACGGTGACGCCGTACGACGGAGCCGTGGCCGCCCTGCGTGAGACGCTGCACCACCTCGACGCTCCACTGGCCCTGGACCGCGAGGCGCTCGAGGAGACGGCTGCGTGGTCTCCCGGTGCCCAGCTGGCCGTCGGTGACTTCATCGTCGAGCTCGAGCGCACCGACCGGCCCGACGCCGCGGTCGAGCCCAGCGCAGATCCCGGCTGGCTGGACTACAACCGGCCGCCCCGCCTGCTGCCGCCGCTGCGTCAGACCAGGTTCCGCCTGCCGGCCCCGCCGAGCGAGCAGGACCGGGGCGGCATCCCCTGGCTGGTGATGCTGCTCCCCCTCGCGCTGGGCGTCGCGCTCGCCGTGGTGATGAACCGCTGGTACATGCTCATGATGGGCGTGTTCTCGCCGGTGATGATGGTCGGCTCGTACCTCCAGGGCCGCAAGCAGGGCAAGCGGACGTACAAGCAGCAGCTGGCCGACTACCGCGACAAGAAGGCCAGGATCGAGGCGGACGCCGAGCAGGCGATCGTGGACGAGCGGCGCGACCGGCGGCTGGCGGCGCCCGACCCGGCGCTGGTCATGCTGGTCGCCAACGGGCCGCGCTCGCGGCTGTGGGAACGCCGCCGCACCGACCCGGACTACCTCTCGGTCCGGATCGGCGTCGGCGACCTGCCGTCGGAGGTGACCGTCGAGGACCCAGAGCAGCTCGAGCACCGCAGGACGGTCGTGCGGACGGCGTACGACGTGCCGGTGACTGTGCCGTTGGCCGACCGCGGTGTCCTCGGCATCGCCGGCCGGGGTGACCTGCCCCGACGGCTGGGCGCCTGGGCGGTGGCCCAGCTGGCGGTGCTGCAGAGCCCAAGGGACACGTGGGTCTACGTGCTCACCGACGCCGAGGGAGCCCCTGCCTGGGACTGGCTGCGCTGGCTGCCGCACGGGCGTCCCCAGGTCGGCCAGGACACGATGGTGACCCTCGGCCACGACACCGAGACCTGTGCCCGCCGGGTCGCGGAGCTGACCGCGATGCTCAGCTCCCGCAGGGCCGCGGCGCGCGGTCGCAGCGGCGCGCTTCTCGACGAGCCCGACGTGGTGGTCGTGCTCGACGGCGCCCGCCGGCTGCGCACGCTGCCCGGCGTCGTCGCCCTGCTCAAGGAGGGCCCGGCACACGGCATCCTGGCGATCTGCCTCGACTCCGACGAACGGCTGCTGCCCGAGGAGGCCGCCGCGGTGGTCCTGGAGACCGCACACGGGCTCACGCTGCGACAGCAGCGGGTGACCGTGGTCGACGAGGTCACCCCGGACCTGGTCGAGGCGCCGTGGCTGCAGCGGGTCGCCCGCGCGCTCGCTCCGCTGCGCGACATCTCCGGCGGCGACGATGACGCGATCCTGCCCAGCGCCTGCCGGCTCACCGAGGTCATGCGCATCGAGCCGCCCACGGCCGACGTCGTGTCCGCCCGGTGGACGGTCAGCCCACGCTCGACCGAGGCGGTGATCGGGGTGTCGCTGGACGGGCCGTTCGCGCTGGACCTGCGCCGCGACGGTCCGCACGGCCTGGTCGCGGGCACGACCGGCGCGGGCAAGTCCGAGCTGCTCCAGTCGCTCGTGGCGTCGCTGGCTGTGGCCAACCGGCCCGACGGCATGACCTTCGTGCTCGTGGACTACAAGGGCGGGGCGGCCTTCAAGGACTGCGTCGACCTCCCGCACACCGTGGGCATGGTCACCGACCTCGACACCCACCTCGTGGAGCGGGCCCTGGTCTCCCTCGGCGCGGAGCTGACCCGCCGCGAGCACCTGCTGGCCCAGGCCGGCGCGAAGGACATCGAGGACTACGTCGACCTGCTGGCGAAGCGGCCCGAGCTCCCTGGGCTGCCCCGGCTGCTCATCGTCATCGACGAGTTCGCCTCGCTCGCCCGGGAGCTGCCCGACTTCGTCACGGGGCTGGTGAACATCGCCCAGCGCGGCAGGTCGCTCGGCATCCACCTGGTCCTCGCCACCCAACGTCCCGGCGGGGTGGTGTCACCGGAGATCCGGGCGAACACCAACCTGCGCATCGCGCTGCGCGTCACCGACGCATCGGAGAGCACCGACGTCATCGACGCGCCGGACGCCGCCACCATCGCGAAGAGCACCCCGGGTCGCGCCTACGTGCGCCTCGGGGCCGGCTCGTTGGTTCCCTTCCAGGCAGGGCGCGTCGGCGGCCGCCGCCCCGGAGCGACCGGGCCGGCAGGAGCGCCCTGGACCTCGCCCCTCCCCCTGCCGGCGCTGGCCCAGCCGGTTCCGATGCCGCCACGGCGGGAGGCCACCACGGACGCGGAGGTCACCGACCTCACCGTCCTGGTCGCCGCGGTCCGCGACGCCCACGCCCGGCTGGGTCTACCGCCGCAGCACAGCCCGTGGCTGCCCGGGCTGACGACGGCGGTGCTGCTCTCGGACCTGGGCGAGCCGGCGGTGGTCGCCCCTCCGGTGCTGCCGCCCGTGCCGTACGCCGTGGAGGACCACCCGGCGCAGCAGGCGCGGCGCGACGCGGTCGTCGACTTCGCCGGCTTCTCGCACCTCGCCGTCGTAGGAGGCCCCCGCAGCGGCCGCTCGCAGCTGCTCCGCACGCTCGCCGGGTCGCTGGCGCAGCGCATCGGCCCCGCCGACGTACACCTCTACGGCCTCGACTGCGGCAATGGCGCCCTGCTCCCGATGACCGGCTTGCCGCACTGCGGAGCGGTCGTGCAGCGCACCCAACCCGACCGGGCCGCCAGGCTGCTCGGCCGCCTCTCCGGCGAGCTGGCCCGGCGCCAGGAGGTCCTCGCCGCCGGCGGCTTCGCCGACCTCGGCGAGCAGCGTCGCAGCGTGCCTGCCGAGGACCGGCTGCCCCACCTGGTGCTCATGCTCGACCGGTGGGAGGGCTTCCTCGGGAGCCTCGCCGAGACCGACGGCGGCGCGCCGATGGACCAGGTGCAGGCGCTGCTGCGCGAGGGCGCCTCGGCCGGCATCCACCTGGTGCTCACCGGCGACCGGCAGCTGGTCAACGCCCGCATGGGCGCGCTGGTGGAGGAGAAGGTCGTGCTGCGGCTGCCGGACCGGGCCGACTACGCCCTGGTCGGGCTGACCCCGCGCAAGCTCCCGGACACCATCCCGGAAGGGCGGGCGTTCCGCGGCGACTCCGGCACGGAGATGCAGGTCGCGCTGCTCACCGCGGACCCGAGCGGCCAGGCGCAGGCGGCGGAGCTGCGGCGCATCGGCGCCGAGGCCACACACCGGTACGCCGACGTGCCGCGTGCCGCACGGCCGTTCCGGGTCGACGTCCTGCCGGGACGCATCGGCTTCGACGAGGCCTGGTCGCTGCGCGACGCCGCGAGCACCGGGCCGCTGTGGGCGATGGTCGGCGTGGGCGGCGACGAGCTCACCGCGCACGGCCTGGACCTGGCCCGTACTCCCACGGCGGTGGTCGCCGGGCCCTCGCGCGCGGGTCGCTCCACCGTCCTGCTGTCGGTCGTCGAGTCGCTGCTGCGGGGCGGCAGCGAGGTGGTCCTCGCCGCGCCGCGACCCTCGCCGCTGCGCGACCTCGCCGGCCGCGACGGCGTCCGGGCGGTCCTCACCGGGGCCGACCTGTCCACCGAGGAGCTGCGGCCGCTGATGGAGGAGGGCGAGGGCCCGGTGGTCCTCGTCGTCGACGACGGCGAGCTGCTCAGGGACGTCGGCGCCAAGGACTACCTCAAGGGGCTGGTGCGCACCGGCGGCGACCGCCGCCGGGCGATCGTCCTCGGCGGCGACTCGGCGGAGGTCGGCAGCGGGTTCAGCGGCTGGCAGGTCGACGTCAAGGGTCGCCAGGGCGTGCTGATCTCCCCGCAGGGCATCACCGACGGCGAGCTGGTCGGCGTCCGGGTGCCCCGCAGCTCCCTGGGCGCAGCTGCCGCGCCAGGGAGGATCATGGCCAACCTGGGCGACGGCGTGCTCCGCACACTGCAGGCGGCGGTGCCCGCGGCACCGCCAATCTCCGGCGCATCATGATGTGTCGGCATGATGCTATGATGCGTTCGTGCGGACGACCGTCAACATCGACGACGCCCTGCTGCGGCGCGCCCGGGAGGAGGCCCTACGGAGCCGGCGCTCGCTCGGAGATGTCGTGGACGACGCGTTGAGGTTGCTGCTCAACCGCGCCTCGGCAGCCATCGACCACACTGTGGACCTCCCCACCTTCGGAGGCAGCGGTCTGCAGCCAGGCGTGGACCTGGAGGACCGGGAAGCGCTCGCGGCTCTGCTCGACGAGCCCCCCGACGACGATGCTCCTCGCTGACGTCAACCCGTTCGTCTACGCGCACCGGCCGGAGAGCCCGCGCGGCGAGGAGCACCGCGAGTGGCTCACCGCCGCGCTCCAGGGGATCGAGCCGTTCGGCGTCAGCGAGCTGGTCCTGT
>JBIOYO010000348.1:0-3370 GCA_044870175.1 Nocardioidaceae bacterium
GCCTCGAGCAGCCGCCGGGACAGCGCCGCGCCGATGCCGCCGGCCGCGCCGGTGACGACGGCGACCTTGCCCCTCGGGTCCACGCGGTCCTCAGAGCGCCGCGAGCGCGGCGTTGAACGTCTCCGAGGGCCGCATCACCGCGGCCGCCTTGCCGGGGTCGGGCCGGTAGTAGCCGCCGAGGTCCACCGGTGCGCCCTGCACCGCAAGCAGCTCACCGGCGATGGTCTCCTCGTCGGCGGTGAGCCGCTCCGCCAGCGGGGCGAACGCGGCAGCCAGGTCGGCGTCGTCGTCCTGGGCCGCGAGCTCCCGAGCCCAGTGCATCGCCAGGTAGAAGTGGCTGCCACGGTTGTCGATGCCGCCGACGCGCCGGGTGGGCGACCTGTTCTCGTCAAGGAACGTGCCGGTGGCCCGGTCGAGCGTGTCGGCAAGCACCTGCGCCCGCTTGTTCCCGGTCGCCCCGGCGAGGTGCTCGAAGCTGGCCGCGAGGGCGAAGAACTCCCCCAGGCTGTCCCAGCGCAGGTAGTTCTCCTTGAGCAGCTGCTGGACGTGCTTGGGCGCCGACCCGCCCGCGCCGGTCTCGAACAGCCCACCGCCGTTGATCAGCGGCACGACCGACAGCATCTTCGCGCTGGTGCCGAGCTCCAGGATCGGGAACAGGTCGGTGAGGTAGTCGCGCAGCACGTTGCCGGTGACCGAGATGGTGTTCTCGCCCTTGCGGATGCGTTCGAGTGAGAGCGCGGTGGCGAGCTCGGGGCTGAGGATGCGGATGTCCAGGCCGGTCGTGTCGTGGTCCGGCAGGTAGGCGTTGACCTTCGCGATCAGGTTTGCGTCGTGGGCGCGGCTCTCGTCCAGCCAGAACACGGCCGGATCACCGGTGGCCCGGGCCCGGGTGACGGCCAGCTTGACCCAGTCGCGGATCGGCACGTCCTTGGTCTGGCAGGCCCGCCAGATGTCACCGGCGGCGACGTCGTGCTCCATCAGCGTCTCACCGGCGGCGTTGCGCACCCGCACGGTGCCCGCCACGGGGATCTCGAAGGTCTTGTCGTGGCTGCCGTACTCCTCCGCCGCCTGCGCCATGAGGCCGACGTTGGGCACCGACCCCATCGTGACCGGGTCGAGCGCGCCGTTGCGGCGGCAGTCGTCGATGACGGTCTGGTAGACCCCGGCGTAGCTGCTGTCCGGGATCACCGCGAGCGCGTCGGCCGCCTTGCCGTCGGGCCCCCACATGTGCCCCGACGTGCGGATCATCGCCGGCATGGAGGCGTCGACGATCACGTCGCTCGGCACGTGCAGGTTGGTGATGCCCCGGTCGGAGTCCACCATGGCCACGGGGGGTCCCTCGGCGAGGGCCTGGTCGAAGGCGGCCCTGATCTCCGCGCCGTCGTCCAGTGCCTCCAGGCCGGCGAAGATCGCTGCGAGGCCGTCGTTGGCGGACAGGCCGGCGGCGCCGAGCCGCTCGCCGTACCGCTCGAACACCGGCGCGAAGAACGCCTTCACCGCGTGCCCGAAGACGATCGGGTCGGAGACTTTCATCATCGTGGCCTTGAGGTGCACGCTGAACAGCACGTCCTCGGCCTGGGCCCGGGCCTTGGCGTTGGTGAGGAACGCGCGCAGGTGCGCCACCTCCATCTTCGTCGCGTCCACCACCTCGCCGGCGAGCACGGGGACTGCCTCCCGGAGCACGGTGGTCGTGCCGTCCTCGGCCTCCAGCTCGATGCGCAGCGTGTCGTCGGCGGCCATGACCACCGACTGCTCGTTGGACCTGAAGTCGTGGGCACCCATCGTGGCGACGTTGGTCCTGGAGTCCGGGCTCCACGGTCCCATGGAGTGCGGGTGGGTCCGGGCGTAGCTCTTCACCGAGGCCGGAGGGCGGCGGTCGGAGTTGCCCTCGCGGAGCACCGGGTTGACCGCGCTGCCCTTGACCTTGTCGTAGCGGGCCCGCACCTCACGCTCCTCCTCGGTCGCGGGGGCGTCGGGGAAGTCGGGCAACGCGTAGCCCTGCGCCTGCAGCTCGGCGACCGCGGCCTTCAACTGCGGGATGGACGCGCTGATGTTGGGCAGCTTGATGATGTTGGCCTCGGGCCGCTTGGCCAGCTCGCCGAGCTCGGCCAGCGCGTCGCCGACCCGCTGCTCGTCGGTGAGCCGGTCGGGGAAGTGCGCGAGGATCCGCCCCGCCAGCGAGATGTCGCGGGGCTCCACCGCGACGCCGGCCTGGGCGGCGTACGAGGAGACGATCGGGAGGAACGAGTACGTCGCCAGCAGCGGCGCCTCGTCGGTCTGGGTGTAGATGATCCTCGACTCCGTCACTCCGGCGCTCCGATCGGCTCAGCGTTATGGGCGGCGTTCCCCATCCTGCTACCCGGTCCGGCGGCAGTGCCAACCGCCCCGCTCCCCGGCCGGGCGCCGCGCTGCTAGCGTCGGCGGCATCGCCTCGCCGTCCCAGACCTGTTCCAGACCCGATTCCCAGACCCAGGAGGACCGTAGTGAGCAACGCCCCAGGCAAGGTCGCCGTCAAGGTCGCCGTCACGGGAGCGGCCGGGCAGATCGGCTACAGCCTGCTCTTCCGGATCGGCAGCGGGGCCCTGTTGGGGCCGGACACCCCGGTCGAGCTGCGGCTGCTGGAGATCACCCCGGCGCTGAAGGCGCTGGAGGGGGTCGTGATGGAGCTCGATGACTGCGCCTTCGCCACGCTCGCCGGCGTCGAGATCGGCGACGACCCGGCCAAGGTCTTCGAGGGGGCCAACCTCGCGCTGCTCGTCGGCGCGCGCCCACGGACGAAGGGGATGGAGCGCGGTGACCTGCTGGAGGCCAACGGCGCGATCTTCACCGCGCAGGGGAAGGCGCTGAACGAGGTGGCCGCCGACGACATCCGGGTCGGTGTGACCGGCAACCCGGCCAACACCAACGCGCTGATCGCCATGTCGAACGCCCAGGACATCCCTCGCGAGCGGTTCTCCGCGCTCACCCGCCTCGACCACAACCGTGCGATCTCCCAGCTGGCGAAGAAGGCCGGCTCCCCCGTGACGGAGGTCAAGAAGATGTCGATCTGGGGCAACCACTCCGCCACCCAGTACCCCGACGTCTTCCACGCCGAGGTCGGCGGCAAGAACGCGGCCGAGGTGATCGACGACCAGGGTTGGATCGAGAACGACTTCATCCCCACGGTGGCCAAGCGCGGCGCGGCGGTCATCGAGGCCCGCGGGTCGTCGTCGGCGGCCTCGGCGGCCTCCGCGACCATCGACGCCGCCCGCGACTGGTTGCGCGGCAGCCCCGAGGGCGACTGGGTCTCGATGGCCGTGGCTTCCGACGGCTCGTACGGCGTCCCCGAGGGGGTGGTCTACTCCTACCCGGTCACCACCCGGGACGGAGA
>JBIOYO010000349.1:0-2681 GCA_044870175.1 Nocardioidaceae bacterium
CCATGCCGTACGCACTGAGGGAGGCGGCGGAACGTCGAGGGGAGCCGAGCGGCTACTGGTTGCTGCGCGGGCCGACGTGCACCGCGCCGTCGACCACCCGCACGTCGTACGACGGCACCCGGACCGACGCGTCGTCGAGGCACCGACCGGTCCGCAGGTCGAATGCGTGCCGGTGCACCGGCGACGCGACGAACGGCACGCCCTCACGGGTGCCGACGATGCCGCGGGCGAGCATGGCCGCCCGGTCGAACGGGTCGTGGTTGCCGATGGCGAGCACCTCGTCGGAGGGGGTCCGGAACACCGCGACCGCCTGCCCGTGCACGAGCGCGGTCACACCACGCTCGACGGGCAGCTCCTCGAGGCTGCACACGCGGACCCAGACCTCCGCCTTGGTCATCGGCCGCCTTCCTCATCTGGGAGTGAGCCCACCCAGACCGCGCCAGCGGCACGGGGCGGCACCGCGGAGCCGGTGACCACGACCAGACCTCGGCCCGATGCTCGACGCGCCCGGCACGGCGCATTCCCAGCCCGGAACGAGCGCCCGACCGGGCACCTTGGCCAGGTGGATCCTGGTGGCACGAACGTAGGAGGCCGGTGTTACCTCCGTGCGTCCTCGTGTTTCGCGGCTGCAACGAGTGCACGCGGTTGGTTGCGCCGGGGTAACGCGGGCCCTGACGTACGCTCGGCCGCGTGTCCGTCGTGCCACCCGGGGACCGTGCTGTCCGGGCCGCGCTGGTCGTGCTGGCCGCCGGCGACGGCCGCCGGGTCGGCCACGACACGAACAAGGTGCTGCTTCCGCTGGCCGGCCGGCCGGTCTTCACCTACTCCCTCCGGTGGGCCGGATCCCTGCCGGGCATCACCCACGTCGTGGTGGTGGTCCGCGACGCCGACCGCGAACAGGTCGAGGAGAGCCTTCGCCGCGAGCTGCCCGGCGTGCCGGTCAGCCTGGTGGCCGGCGGGTCGTCGCGTCATGAGTCGGAGTGGCACGCGTTGCAGGCGCTCGAGCCGGCGATCCAGGGCGGCGACACCGACGTGGTGGTGATCCACGACGCTGCCCGCCCGCTGGCCGGGGCGGGGCTCTTCGCCGATGTCATCGCGGCGGCGTGCGCCGACGGCGGTGCGCTGCCCGTGTGCGAGCAGCCGGCCCTGCTGCCGCTCGGCGGGGGGGCGCCGGAGCACCGTCGTACCGTCAGTGTCCAGACGCCGCAGGCCTTCCGCGCCGTCCCGCTGCTGGCGGCCTACACCGCGGCGGCCGCAGACGGTTTCGTCGGGACCGACACCGCCAGCTGCGTGGAGCGCTACACCGATGTGGACGTCCGGTGTGTCCCGGGCGAGGCCGCCAACATCAAGGTCACCTTCCCCGAGGACCTCCTCCTCGCCGAACGCCTCCTCGCCAAGGCGGGCTGGGACCTCACGGCGCAGGCACCTGGGCGCGGACGCCACCCGACCTGAGCCGTGGGCGCCTGGTCACTCACCAGTGGTCTGCACACGGTGCGCCAGCGCGTCGACGCTCTCCAGCACGCTGAGCGACCCCACGTCCGCCACCCTCCTGCCGATCGACGGCGCCTCGACGAGCTTGACCGGAGTGCGCGCCCGCAGCCACCCGACGACGGCGGCGAAGTCCTCCGTCGGAGGTCGCCCCGCGACGTCGGCCAGCAGCAGCGGCGACGTCACGATGCCGAACTGCTCGCGGTCGACGGTGCCGGCCGTCCGGTCGTCCTCGACCACCTTGAGGGTGTCGGTCACCGGGCGGTACGCCGCCGCCGAGCCGTGCTCGCCGCCGAGCTGCTCCAGGAACCACCGCGGCACCAGCGGGCACAGGGAGTCGTGCAGCAGCACCCGCCGCTGCTCGGCGCTCCAGACGTCCTCGGGATCGGCGAGGTCCACCCACCCGGGCAGCAGCCCCCGCGCTCTGCGGCGCTGGCGCCGGTCACCGGTGACCACCACCGGCCCGAGCCCGGCCAGCGCGCGGGCCGCGTGCACCAGCAGCGGGATCTCATGGACGGTCTGGAACGGCAGGTCGCCCCTGCCCTCGAGCGGCACGACCGCGTGCAGAGCCGGGCGTGTGGAGCTCACGAGCCCCAATCCAAGCAGGCGAGCAGCAACGAGCCCCCGGCGCCGGAGTCGGAGTCGGCGGCCGGGGGCTCGGGGTCGGTCAGGAGGCGAGCACCTCGTCGAGAAGGGCCTCGGCCTTGTCCTCGTTGGTGTGCTCGGCCAGCGCCAGCTCGGAGACCAGGATCTGGCGCGCCTTGGCCAGCATCCGCTTCTCGCCAGCCGACAGGCCGCGGTCACGCTCGCGTCGCCACAGGTCGCGGACGACCTCGGCGACCTTCATGACGTCGCCGGAGTGCAGCTTCTCCAGGTTGGCCTTGTAGCGACGCGACCAGTTCGTCGGCTCCTCGGCGTGCGCGGCGCGGAGGACGTCGAAGACCCGGTCGAGGCCCTCGCGGTCCACCACGTCGCGGACGCCGACGAGATCCAGGTTGCAGGCCGGGACGCGGACGACGAGGTCCTGCTGGGCCACGATCCGCAGGACGAGGTACTGCTTGGCCTCTCCCTTGATCGTGCGCATCTCGATGTTCTCGATGACTGCGGCCCCGTGGTTCGGGTAAACAACCGTTTCGCCGACGGTAAATGTCATATGCCAAGTACCCCTTCCTAGGTGACCAGGATAACACGCC
>JBIOYO010000350.1:0-2058 GCA_044870175.1 Nocardioidaceae bacterium
CGTCAGCGAGCACGACTTGCACCGGCTGCTCGCGGAGTCCTGGCTCCAGCTGCTGCCCTCGCTCAAGGAGGGCTGGGGCCTGGTGGTCGGCGAGGCCGGGATGCACGGGGTCCCGACAGTCGCCTACGGCAGGGCCGGTGGGACGCGGGAGTCGATCTCCGACGGCCGCTCGGGTGTCCTCGTGGACTCCTTCGCGGAGCTCGTCGACGCCGTACGCCGGCTGCTCGACGACCCCGACGCCCTGCACCGGCTGGGGGCGGGGGCCCGCGCGAAGGCGCAGACGTTCACCTGGGAGCACGCCCAGGGCGCATTCGCCACCGTCACCCTCCGCGCGCTGTCCGGCCGCCGCACCGGCGTGGAGGACCCGGACTCGGGCGAAGCCCGAGGATGAGGGACGCCGAGGCGGCGTGGGCTCCCGGCCCGCGGGTGCCGAGGCGGCGCGAGCTCCCGGCTGTTGGGTGCCGAGTCGGCGCGGGCTCCCGTCTCATGGGTGCCGAGTCGGCGCGGGCTCCCGGGCTGGTCGTCACTGGCCGGACCGACCGCCGGGGGAGGTCCTGCCGACTCGACCACCCAACCGGGGGAGGTCCCGCCGACTCGACCACCCAACGAGGGGAGGCTCTGCCGACTCGACCACCCAACGGGAGGAGGTTCTGCCGACTCGGGGCCGGTCCGTGTCAGGGCAGCGGCGAGCGCTGCTTGTGGCCGATGGCCGCAATGCCCCGTCGGCATGGAGCGTCGGCACGGAGCGGCGGCATGGAGCGTCGGCATGGAGCGTCGCGGGCCGAATGCTCCTGCGCCGCTCGTCCGCCGAGGTGACCGACGTCTCAGAATCCGATCGCGGGACGGACGACTCGACGGCGATGCCCGAGGCTACTCGGTGGAGCCGTAGTCGACGATCTGCGAGGAGACGCTGCCCTGGTCGTCGGCGCTGGGGGTCCCGGACTGCATCTGTACGACGCCGATGACCGAGGCCGTGGCCAGCGCGCCACCGGCGACGAGCGCTGCGAGCGCACCGACGAATCCACCCACCGAAGATCCCTCCCCAAGGTTCGAGCGGCCAGGATAGCAGTCTGACTACCCGTCAGTTTCGACTTCTAACCGCTCGGAGGCGTGATGCGTGACTCTTTACCCGCGCCACCAGCAGCCCAGCCAGCCCGAAGAGCCAGGCACCCAGGAAGAGCACCCATGCCATGCCCATCGCTGCGATGGCGAACCCCCCCGGGCTTCGCTCCACGACGATCTGCTCGAGCGCGACCAGTGTGAGCCCGCCGGCTCGCGCCACCTCCCGGCCGGGCACGGACGGCGCCAGGTGGGGGTCGGTCGCGCCGGGGGCGGTGCCGTCGGTCACGACGTAGCCGATCCCTTCCTCGGCGAGGCCGTTCGCGAGCGCAGTGCCCTGGTCGCGACGCAGCAGCGAGGCGACGCGCCGCGCCCGGGGGTCCTCGCCCGCGACCACCCGACCGGACACCCGCAGCTCGTCGTTGGCCAGGTAGTCACGAGGCAGGAACCGCCCGACCGGGTCGAGCACGGTCCGGCCGCCGTTCCAGCCGGGCGCCCGGAAGGCGGTGAAAGGGAGCACCAGCAGGTCGCCCGGCCCGCGCTCGGCGACCATCGCACGACGTACCTGCTCCCACCCTGCGGGGTAGCCGACCGGGGTGAGCCGGCCGGCCGCCCCCCCAGCCAGGCCGGGCAGCAGCGCCACCGGCGCCACGACGACCACGGCGGCCAGAACGACTCGCGGCCAGCCCGCGAACCAGTGGACCACTGCCGCGCCGCCATGGCCGGCCACGGGCGCGAGCACGACCGCCCAGAGCCCGAGGAAGCGAGTTCCGTCACGCAGCAGCCCGGCCCCCGGCACCGTGGCGACCAGCCAGCCCAGCGCCCCCGGTGCGACCAAGCCCGCGAGCGCGGTGGACAGCCCCAGTGCTGCACAGGCGACGGCGGCCCGGACGAACGCGGGCTCGGCGACCCTCCGCCATGGACGGACGCCGAGCCCGGCCAGCAGCACCAGCACCAGCAGCGACGCCCAGGCGACGACGCCGTCCCGGCCGGGCGGGA
>JBIOYO010000351.1:0-2477 GCA_044870175.1 Nocardioidaceae bacterium
CGGCCGGCTGGCCTTCACCGACCTCGCCGGCTACCCCACCCTCGTGGAGCCCGACGCGCAGCGACCCGTCCAGCAGTGGTGGATGGAGCGGCGCCCCCTCGCCGCCGTCATGGACGCGGGCGGCTGAGCGGCTCGCTTGGCCCGCCCGTCAGTCGGTCACCTCGGCGCCGGGCAGGACGGCGGACCAGCCTCCGTCGACGACGAGGTTGGCGCCGGTGACGTACGACGCGTCGTCGGAGGCGGGGAAGAGCGCGCACCGGGCCGGCTCGTCGGCGCGGCCGACCCGGCCGAGTGGGATCGCGCGCGCGATCCGCCGCATCGGGTGGTCCTCGGCGAGCAGGTCCGACATCGTCGCCGGGGTCTCGATCACGCCCGGGCTCACGCAGTTGACCCGGATCCCGTGCGCGGCGCCCTCGGCGGCCAGCTGGCGGGTGAGCGCCACGATGCCGCCCTTGGTCACGGTGTGCGCGACCCGGGCGTTGGTCAGCGAGCCGGTGAGCCCCGCCGTGGAGCCCACCAGCACGACCGCGGCGTGCGGTGACGCCTTGAGGTGGGGCCACGCGTGCTTGACCCCGAACAGGACCACGTCAAGCTCATGGCGCAGCACGAAGTGCCAGTCGTCGGCGGTGAGCGCCTCCAGCGGGGCGAACCGGGTCACCGCGGCGTTCGCGTAGAAGACATCGAACCCGCCGTACGTCGCCGCCGCGGCGTCCACCCACGCCTTGGCCGCCGCCTCGTCGGTGAGGTCGACAGGCGCCGTCGTGGCGCACCGCCCGCCGGCCGCGGCCACCAGCCCGTCGGTCTCCGCGGCTCCATCGCGGTTCACGTCGCAGCCGACCACGGTGGCTCCCTCAGCCGCGAAGAGCAGGGCAGCCTGCCGGCCCTGACCTCCCGCCGTCCCGGTGATCAGCGCCGTGCGTCCCTCCAGACGCCTCGGCCGGCCCACGGTTCCCTTCTAGAGGCGGTGGCGGCCCGGACGCGCGCGTGCGCCGGCGACTTGTGCGGCCGCGCGGCGGGACTCCAGCAGGGTGACCGCGCCGGCGACCCCGGCGAGCACGCAGAACAGCAGCGCGGCCGCGCGGCCGACGCCGCCGGTCGTGACTGTGACGTAGAGGCCGGAGACCGACGCGGCCAGGAGCAGCAGACCGACTGTGCGTCCAGGTGTCATGGGACCTCTCCTTCCGGCGGTGTCGGAGGAGACACTATGCGGGGCTCTCAGGGAGCACAGGGGAACCGGGAAACCTTGACTTTGCGCACGGTCTACTCGTCGCCGGTCAGGTTGAAGGCCCGCAGCCGTCGGCCGGTGAGCCAGGTGCCGCCGGCGATGAGGACGGTCGTGGCGACGACGGCGTACCCCGAGCCCAGCTTCTCGCCGAGCGCGAGGCCGGGCGCCACCTGGTCGATGACCGCGCCGGCCCACCGCGTGACGCTGAGCCACCGCACGCCGTCGAGCAGGTTGCCGAGGAGGCTCTCCCAGATCAGCAGGTAGATCAGGCCGACCACCACGGCGTGGCGGGTCAGCACCGACAACCACGCGAACAGCGCGCAGTAGGCGACGCCGCCGACGAGCGAGCCCAGGGCGAACGACGCGCCAAGGCTGGGCCGGCCGGGTAGCAGGACCATTCCGGCGACCAGCATCGGCACGGCGGCGAACACCAGCACACAGGTCATTGCGACAAGAAGCTTGCTCACAACGATGGTGTACCGCGAGATCGGCTTGGCCAGCAGGTAGGAGATCGACCCGTCGTCGATCTCGGGGGCCAGCACACCGGTGGTCGCGAGCAGGGCCACGAGCGGCACGACCACGGCGAGGCCGAGACCGTACATGGTGTTCCGCGCCGCCTCCAGGTCGGGTCCGACCAGCGCCCGGACCAGCACGGAGAGCCCGAGCAGCACCACCGGCAGGACCACCAGCAGCAGGCCGCGGCGGCGGCCGAAGACGCTGCGCACCGCGAGCCGCGCGATGGTTCGCGAGACCGGCGCGCTCCGCCCGCTCGTCATGCCGACACCAGGTAGGCGAAGACGCTCTCCAGCGACTCGTCGGTCGGGGTGACCTCGAACAGCCGGACCCCGCGCTCTCGCGCCAGCCTCGGCAGGACCTCGGTGAACCGGCCGAAGTCGGACGCCTCGACCTCGATGCCCCCCTCGGACCGGAGCCGGGCGCCCCGGACTGACGCGTCGGCCAGCAGCGCCGACGCCATCGCGCGGTCGTCAGAGGTGCGCAGCACGAACCGGTTGGGCCGGTCGGTCATCAGCCGACGGATCGCCCCGAAGTCGCCGGAGGCCGCGTGACGTCCGGAGACCACGACCTCGATCTGGCGGGCCACCTGTTCGACCTCCTCCAGGATGTGCGAGCTGAACAGCACGGTGCGGCCCTCGGCGCCCATGGTGCGCAACAGCTCCATCAGGTGGATCCGCTGCCGCGGGTCCATGCCGTTGAAGGGTTCGTCCAACAGCAGCGCGGGGGGGTCGTGCAC
>JBIOYO010000352.1:0-5219 GCA_044870175.1 Nocardioidaceae bacterium
CGCCGTGACGTCGAGCGGCCGGATGTAGTACAGGCCCAGGTCCACGTCGGACCCCGGCGTGTGATCCCCCCGGGCCCGGCTGCCGCCGAGAGTGACCGCGACGACACCCGGCACGCCGACCAGCTGCCCAGCCATCTCCACCAAGGTCCGGTCGCTCAGCACCCAGCCAGTCTCTCCGGGCCTCCGCCGAGCCGTCGCTACTGCACGCCGAAACGGGCTCGAGTCGGCGCTTATGCACGGCAGGCGTGGGCTGATTCCCATGGGATCGAGATGCTTTGCCACTTCCCACGCGGGACTCGTCGAGGGAAGCGGCAGAGCACCATGGACAGCGCGCAAACGACGGCTCGGCATGGTTTGGGGAGGTTGCGACGGCTCGGCATGGTTTGGGTGGGAGGTTGCGACGGGTCGGCCGGTTCTGGGTGGGAGGTTGCGACGGGTCGGCATGGGGCGGGGGGCGGGCCTACGCTCGGCTGGGAGGCGTGGGGAGATGAGCACAGGTCCGTTCGTCGGTCGCGCGGAGCAGATGGCGCTGCTCGGCCGGGTGCTCGCGGACGCCCGGGCGGGACGCGGCCGGGTGGTGGCGGTCGTGGGGGAGACCGGCATCGGCAAGTCGCGGCTGCTCACCGAGGTGGGAGGCGTAGCGAGCGCAGCCGGCATGGTGGTGCTCACCGGCCGCGCGGTGCGCGGAAGCGGGCCCTACCGGCCGCTCGCCGAGGCCCTGGCGGGCTTCCTCCGCGCCGGCTCCGCGGTCGACCCCGCCCGGCTCGGCCCGTACGCCGCCGTCCTCGGCGGCCTCCTGCCGGACCTGGGTGGCCGCGCCCGCGACGGCCGACCCGAGCCCGGACCAGCGCCGCTGGCCGACCCGGCCGTCGTGCTCGGCGAAGCCGTCGCTCGCTACCTCGCCGAGGCCGGGCGGGACCGCGGCTGCCTGATGGTGCTGGAGGACCTGCACTGGTCCGACCCGGACACGCTCGCCGTGGTCCAGCACCTCGCCGCCGCCGTGTCGGACCTGCCGGTGGCCGTGGCCGTGTCGGGACGCGACGACGAGCCCGCCTCCGACGCGGTGAGCCGCCTCCTCGCCACCCGCGACGTCCTGCCGGTCCCGCTGGACCGGCTGCCCAGCTCGGCCGTGGCCGAGTGGGTGCGCGCCGTTCGGACCCCCGATACCGCCACGCTGCGGGACCTCGACGAGCGCGCGGACGGGCTGCCGCTGCTCGTCGAGGAGCTGCTGAAAGTCCACGACGACGACCCGGTTCTTGCTGGGGGCGACGGCTCGCAACCCCGGACCTCGTCGGTGCCGCCGACGTTCGCCGCGATGGTGGCCGAGCGCGTCGCGCGGCTCTCGGCGGCCCACCGGCGGGTGCTCACCGCCGCGGCCGTGCTCGGGCCGCAGCCTGACTGGACGCTGCTCTCGCTGGTGAGTGGCGGGACCGACGACCAGGTCGTGGACGCGCTGGGCGCCGCCACCGACCTGCACCTGCTGGAGAGCGATGCGGCCACGCTGCGCTGGCGGCACGCGATGACGAGGGACGCCGTGCTCGCGGGAACGCTGCCGCCGGAGCGGGCCACGATGGCGCGCCGCGCCGCGGAGGCACTGCTGGCCCGCAGGGTCGACGACGACGACGCAGCGGCCGCCGACCTGCTGCTCGAGGCGGGGGCTTCCGCGCGCGCTGCCGACCTCATGCTGGACCTGGCCGCCCGAGACGCGTCCAGCGGCGCGCGACGGACGGCAGAGGCACTGCTCGACCGGGTCGAGGCCATCGGCGAACGCCCGGTCGGCGTGGCGACCGGACGCGTGCGGCTGTTCTGCCTCATGGGGCGTGCCGCGGAGGCGCTGGCGGCAGGTGCACCTGCTCTTGACGTCGCGACCGGAGCAGAGCACGCCGAGCTCGCGCTGCGGCTGGCTCGTGCCGCCGTCCTGGCCGGGCGGTGGGACCAGGCCGGCGGGTACGTCGAGCGGGCCGGCCGGCCCGCGGACCCACGCTCCGCCGCGGTGCTCGCCGATGCCGCGCACGGTGCCGGCCGCGTCGACGAGGCGACCGGGCACGCCGCCGAAGCGGTTGCACGCGCCGAGGGCACCGGCCGGCCCGACGCGCTGTGCGAGGCGCTCCTGGTCGCGGCGAGGCTGGCCCGCCTGCACGACCTCGACGCCGCCGACGCGGGCTTCCGGCGGGCCGCCCAGATCGCGGCCGAGCACGGGCTGCGAGCCTGGCGGGTCGAGGCGATGACCGGTGTCGGCACCGTGGAGGTGCTGCGGGATGAGACCTCGCCAACGCTGGCCGAGGCGCACGCCCTCGCCGCCGAGTACGGCCTGCTGGGTCACCTGGCGGCCCTCGACATGATCATCGCCAGCTGCCTGCTGCTGGCCGAGGGGCCCGGTGCCGCCGAGCAGGTCGCCCACGAGCTGGTGGACCGGGGTGCGCGGTTGCGGCTGCCCGCGGCGGAGGCGGCCGGCCGGTTCCTGCTCGCCCTCGGATCGGCCGCGGCCGGACGCACCGGCGAGATGGACCGCGCGCTGTCGGCGTGGGCGTTCCCGGCCGAAGCCGGCCCCGAGGCGGCGTTCATGCCGGCAGCGGTCCGCGCCGTGGCCGCCCTGCTGGCCCGCGACCTCCCCGGCGCGACCCGGCTCCTGGACGAGGCGATCGGCCCGCTGGTCGCGCACCGGTCGGCGGCGCCGCTGCACGAGTTCGGCCTCTGGGCGCTGCTGCGCACGGTCACCTCAGGCGGTGACGGCGAGGCGCGGGAGACCGTGCGGAGCCTTCCGGCCGGGCTCCGACGGGCGAACCGGGCGGCCCTGCTGTACGCCGACGCGGTCGTGGCGGGTCGCGCGGGCAGGGCGGTCGAGGCGGCCGAGTCGCTCGCCGCCGCCGAGCACATGCTGGCAGCGCTTCCCTGGCTGCGCCGGCTGCTCCGGCTACCGACGCTGGACAGCGCAGTCACCGACGGCTGGGGCGAGCCCGTGCCCCTGCTGCGGGTCAGCCTCGCCGAGCACGAGGAGGCCGGCGAGCACCTGCCTGCCCGAACCTGCCGCGACCTGCTGCGTCGCGCCGGCGCCCCCACTCGTCGTGGCCGCGGTACGACGGCCGTCCCACCCGAGCTGACCGCGCTGGGGGTCACCAGCCGCGAGATGGACGTCCTGGCGCTGGTGTCGGAAGGGGCCACCAACGCGCAGGTGGCAGACCGGCTCTTCCTGTCCCCGCGGACGGTGGAGACCCATGTCGCGAGCCTGCTGGCGAAGACCGGGGCCAGCAGCCGCGAGGAGCTGCGCCGGCGGGTGCGGCGGGCCCAAACTCCGTAGCCGGCACGGATCCGCGGGGCACCCCACTGGCCGGAGCCTGGAGGGGCGCCGACCTCCAGCGCCGTCTCTCCAGCCGCAAGGACCGATGCCATGCCCGCACAGCGCTCCACCCCCACCGGCCCGGCCTACTACGACGTGCTCGTCGTGGGCGCCGGTCCCTCCGGCCTGACCACCGCGATCTCCGCCGCGCGGAGCGGTGCCAGCGTGCTGGTCGTCGACCGGCACCCGGGGACCTCGATCTTCCCCAAGGCCACCGGCATCCGGCCGCGCAGCATGGAGATCCTGCGCAGCTGGGGTCTCGAACGCCGGGTCCGCGCCGCACACCTGGACGTCCGCGTCGCCATGGCGGTCTCGGCGACGTTGACCGACGCCCGGCAGCAGGAGCTGCCGCTGGGGTTCGCCGGCGCGGAGACTCTGGCGGCGCTGAGCCCGACCGGGTTCGCCGTCGTCGCGCAGGACCAGCTCGAACCGGTCCTGCTCGACCACCTCCGCGAGCGTGGTGGGCAGGTGCGGTTCGGCACCGAGCTCGTGGGCTACGACTCCCGGACCGCTCCGGGCGACCGCGGCATCGTGGCCCGTCTCCGGGCCAGGTCCGGCGGTGCGGCGTACTCGGTCGGCTGCCGCCTCCTGGTCGGGGCCGATGGCGCCGACAGCGCCGTACGCCGCGCCGCGGGCATCGGCCTGCGCGACTTGGGCACGGAGGGCGACCAGCTCGGAGTGCTGTTCCGGGCCGACCTGGCCGCCCGGATGCGAGGGCAGAGGTACGCCCTGCACATGGTGACCCACCCCGGCGCGGAGGGGATGCTCGTCCCTTCGGGTGGCGACGGCCGCTGGGTCTACCACCGCCAGTCCGAGCCCCACGACATCGACGTGCGCTCATGGACCAAGGCACGCTGGGCCGAGGCGATCAAGGCCGCCTCCGGGGTTCCCGGCCTCCGACCGGACGTCATCGGGGTCTTCCCCTGGTCGTTCCGGGCCGCCGTGGCCACCGCCGTGCGCCGCGGTGAGGTGTTCCTGGTCGGCGACGCGGCGCATGCCACGACGCCGCGGGGTGCCACGGGCATGAACACCGGGATCGCCGACGGTCACAACCTGGGCTGGAAGCTGGCCTGGGTCGCGCGCGGGTGGGCGGGGGCAGACCTCCTGGACAGCTACGCCGCGGAGCGGTACCCGGTCGGCCTGCACAACGCGCTGGCGTCGCTGCGGCCCTCCAGTGGCGAGCCGGACCTCGACCAGGACTTCGGCGTGGTCTACTCCTCCGCGGTCGTTGGGGCGGGGGAAGGGTCCAGCGGTACGGCCGGCGAGGCCCTCGACGAGGCCGGTCTGCCCCGCGCCGTTCCCGGTGCCCGGGCGCCGCACGCCCGGGTCGAGTACGCCGGTCGCGAGGTCTCCACCCTCGACCTGTTCGACGGCCGGCTGACGGTGCTTGCCGGCCCTGACGGCGGCGCCTGGCGCAGGCTGGCCGAGGAGCTCACCACGTCAGGTGTCCCCGTGCAGGCCCTCACCGTGGGCGACGACCTCGGCGAGGGGTCGGACGAGCTGGTCCGGCGCTACCGCCTCGCGCCCACGGCCGCCGTCCTGGTCCGCCCCGACGGCCACGTCGCCCGGTGGCTGCCCGAGGCGTGGCGCGTCGTCGGGCCGGCCCGCCGACCCCTGTTCCGTGCGGCGGTGGACCGGGCACTGGGCCGCCGCCCACCTGGTCAGCCGATGCGGCCCGTCAGCACCCCGAGCCGGGTGCGGGGGCCGGAGAAGGAGCGGGAGGCAGTGTCATGAACGGCACCACAACAGCGCCTGCTCCGCCCGTCGCGGGGACTCCGGCCCTGTTCCGGCTGGTGGCAGACCTCGACCACGCCGTGCGCCGGTCGGTCCCGGGGCAGCCGACCGTGGACGCGGTGGCGGCAGCGCTTCAGCCCGCGCTCGG
>JBIOYO010000353.1:0-3491 GCA_044870175.1 Nocardioidaceae bacterium
TGGTCAGCCTCGCCGGTGACCCGGCCGTATGGGCACCGGGCTGGATGATGGTGGCCGCCGGGTCGCTGGGTGTGGCCGCGCACCTGCTGAACGTCCTTCCCGACCTCGACGACGACGCCGCCACCGGGGTCAGCGGGCTGCCGCACCGGCTCGGCGCGCTCCCCAGCCGGGCGCTGGCGACGGGTCTGCTGCTGGCCGCGTCCGTCGTCGCGGTCCTCGGACCCGCCGGACCTGCGCCCGTCGCGGCGTGGGCTGCCCTCGGCGTCTGCGTCGCGCTGGCAGTGGTCGCCCTGGCCGGACGGGGCACTGCGCCGTTCCGTGCCGCGGTGGCGATCGCGCTGGTCGACGTGGCGCTGCTGGTCGCGGTGGGCTGACCGTGGCTCGGGGTGTCGGCGTCACACCTGTCCTGGCTCGTGGGATCGCCCGCGGGCTCGTCAACCGCAGCGCGGAAGGGGCCACCCACCCATGAGCATGCGCGTCCTCAGTGTCCGCGGAGCCCTGCCGGAGCACCGCTACCGTCAGGACCAGATCACCGAGGCGTTCGCGGCAACCGTGCTGCCGGCCTCGGTCAGCACCGAGGTGGTCCGGCGGCTGCACCGCAACGCCGGCGTGACCACGCGTCACCTCGCCCTGCCCCTGGAGCGCTACGGCACCCTGCGGGACTTCGGGGAGTCCAACGACGCGTTCATCGAGGCGGCGGTCGAGCTGGGCAGCCGGGCGGTCGTCGACGCGCTCAAGGCGGTGGGGCTCACCCCGGCCGACGTCGACCTGATCGTCTCGGCGACCGTCACCGGTCTGGCCGTGCCGTCCCTGGACGCCCGCGTCGCCGGCACGATCGGCCTGCGCCCCGACGTCGTCCGCGTGCCGCTGGTCGGGCTGGGCTGCGTGGCCGGCGCGGCGGGGGTGGCCCGGCTGCACGACTACCTCGTCGGCCACCCGGACCAGGTCGCGGTCCTCATGGCGGTGGAGCTGTGCTCTCTCACCCTCCAGCGCGACGACGCGTCGGTGCCGAACCTGGTGGCGAGCGGGCTCTTCGGGGACGGCGCGGCCGCGGTGGTCGCCGTCGGCGCGGCCCGCGCCGCCGAGCTGGGCCTCGACGCGCGCACGACGCAGCCCGACGTGCTGGCCAGCCGCAGCCGCCTCTACCCGGACTCCGAGCGCACCATGGGCTGGGACGTCGGCGCCGGCGGGCTCAAGATCGTCCTGGACAGCACCGTGCCGGTGCTGGTCGAGACCTACGTCGGGGAGGACGTCCGCGGCTTCCTCGCCGACCACGGGCTCGAGCGCGACGACATCGAGTGGTACGTCGCCCATCCCGGCGGCCCCCGGGTTCTGGAGGCCCTGGAGGTCGCGCTCGGCGTGGACCGCGGCGCCCTGCAGGTCACGTGGGACTCTCTGGACCGCGTCGGGAACCTGTCCTCGGCTTCGGTGCTCACCGTCCTCGCCGACACGCTTCGCGACCGGCCGCCGAGGCCGGGCTCCTACGGCCTGATGCTCGCGATGGGACCCGGCTTCTGCTCCGAGCTGGTGCTGCTGCGCGCACCGGAGGAGGCCGCGTGACCAGCGAGCTGTGGTTCACCGCCCTCGTGGTGGCGGTGGCCCTGGAGCGGGTCGCCGAGCTGGTCGTCTCCCGCCGCAACGCCGCGTGGAGCCTGGACCGCGGGGGCGTGGAGACCGGGCGGCGCCACTACGCCGTGATGGTGGTGCTGCACACCGGCCTGCTCGCCGGGGCGCTGGCCGAGGTGTGGCTGCGCCGGCCGCCGTTCGTCCCGGTCCTCGGCTGGTCGATGCTGGCCCTCGTGGTCGTGTCGCAGGCGCTGCGGTGGTGGTGCATCGCCACGCTCGGCCGGCGATGGAACACGCGGGTGATCGTCGTACCAGGGCTGCCGCTGGTGACGAACGGCCCCTACCGCTTCTTGTCACATCCAAACTATGTGGCCGTGGTCGTCGAGGGCTTCGCCCTGCCGCTCGTGCATTCTGCCTGGGTCACGGCGGTCGTCTTCACGGCCTGCAACGCGGTGCTGCTCGGCGTGCGGCTGCGGGTGGAGAACGCCGCCCTCCGCACCGCGGATCCGGTGGGGGCGTTGCGATGACCGACGTGCTGGTCGCGGGCGGGGGACCGGCAGGCCTGGCCACCGCGCTGTTCGCCGCACGAGCCGGCCTCGACGTCACGGTCTGGGAGCCCCGTGCGGGCACGCTCGACAAGGCCTGCGGCGAGGGCCTGATGCCCGGCGCGGTCTCCGCGCTGCACTCCCTGGGCGTGGACCCGCCCGGGCAGCCGCTGACCGGCATCCGGTACGTCGCCGGTGCTCGCGCGGTCACCGCTGCGTTCCGGGCCGGACCCGGCCGAGGCGTGCGCCGTACGGCGCTCCACGGGGCCCTGCGCGCGGCCGTGGACGAGGTCGGCGTGCCGGTCGTGCAGCGTCGCGCCCGGGCGGTCCAGCAGCGTGCTGACGGCCTGACCGTCGACGGGGTCCGGGTGCGCTACCTGGTCGCGGCCGACGGCCTGCACTCGCCGCTGCGCCGCAGCCTGGGCCTGGACCGGCCACCGGCGAACCGGCGCCGGTACGGCCTGCGGCGGCACTTCTCGGTGGCCCCCTGGACCGGGCGGGTCGAGGTGCACTGGGCCGACGCCGCGGAGGCGTACGTGACGCCGGTGGCGCCCGACCAGGTCGGCGTCGCCCTGCTGACCTCCGCCCGCGGGACGTTCGAGGAGCACCTCGAGGAGTTCCCTGCGCTGGCCGAGCGGCTCGCCGGCACCGCCACCGGTGACGTGCTGGGCGCCGGACCGCTGCGGCAGCGGGCGCGGCGCAGGGTGGCCGGCCGGGTGCTGCTGGTCGGCGACGCGGCGGGCTACGTCGACGCGCTGACGGGCGAGGGGGTGTCGCTGGCGGTTGCGCAGGCGAGGTCGGCCGTCGCCGCGCTGGCCGCGGACGACCCCGCGCGCTACGAGCGGGACTGGCGCCGGGTGACCCGGCGCTACCGCATGCTCACCGGGGCCCTGCTGGGCGCGACGAGGCTGCCTTCGGTGCGGCAGCGCCTGGTCCCGGCCGCGGAGCGGCTGCCCGGCGTGTTCGACGCCGCCGTCGACGCGCTGGCCAGGCCGGCATGAGGGCCGAGCTGGTCGTCCTCCTGGACGACGCGGGACACGCCGTGGGCACCGCGGACAAGGCCACCGTCCACCACGGGGCGACGCCACTGCACCTGGCGTTCTCCTGCTACGTCTTCGACCGGGCGGGGAACCTGCTGCTCACCCAGCGCGCCTGGCACAAGCCGACCTGGCCCGGCGTGTGGACGAACTCCGTGTGCGGGCACCCGGCGCCGGGGGAGGAGCTGGACGACGCCGTGCGCCGGCGGGCCCGCGACGAGCTCGGCTTGTCATTGGCAGAGCTGCGGCTGGTGCTGCCGGCGTTCCGGTACGCCGCCACGATGGCCGACGGCGTGCGGGAGAACGAGATGTGCCCGGTGCTGGTCGCGGTCGCCGACGCCCC
>JBIOYO010000354.1:0-2333 GCA_044870175.1 Nocardioidaceae bacterium
ACCACCGCGCCGCCGCCCTCAACCTGCGACGGCTACTCGCCATGGGACTCACCGTCCAAGACGGAACCTGGCAGCTGGCCTGAGTAGCCAGCGAAGCCGGCAACGGCCCTGGAAACCCATCCGTGGGGCCACCCACGCTGGCACAGGCGGGCAGAACGCCCCGTCGTCGCACTCACACGAGTGCTGACCCAAACCCGCCGCTCGAGGGCCTTTGGCGGCGTTCCGCCCGCCGCCCCCCATCACCCGCCCCGAGATCACGCCTTGTTCAGCAGGCTCCTAGGCAAGATCGACCGCGGAACCGACAACCGCCCTTTCACCGTGATCCGGGAGCACGGCGCCTCGATGCGGGCGGTCTCCTGGTATCGGCAGCTTGAGCGGTTCGCACGCTGCGAAGGACCACGCGGAGAGGAGTCCTGACCAAGGCCGCGTTGGCTGACGAGCTCCGCGTGGATTTGATCGCGACCAGCGACGAGGCGCTGCTCGCAATGACAGGTGGATACGCACGCCGGGTGAACTCCATGACAACGGCGGACGCGCTCGCGATCGTCGGGCTGTACCTTCGCGCCGGAGAGCACTACGAGCAGCGCGAGGAAAAACTGGCTATCCGCAGTTCAGCGTGGTGACTTGCTGAGTCAAGGGTGAGCGTCGGCGGGCTTGCCGGGCGCTGTGCAGGAGGATACGGGCCTGGTAGTTCTGGTGGTTGCGGTAGCCCCGTCCGGTGCGCTTGATCTGCTTGATCGTGGTGTTCGCGGCTTCGGTCTTGGCGTTGGTGACGCGGGTGGTGATGAACGTGCAGAGCTCGGCCCACCAGGCGTTGACGGTTGCCCAGAGGCGCCAGGTCTCGGGCATGTCCGCGCCGAGCACGGCGAGCCCGAGCTGTTTGCGGGCGGTCTCGGCGGCCTCGGGGTCGGTGCAGGCCAGCAGCATCCGTAGCCGTTCCTTGACGCCCCAGGCGGCGCCGATCTCGCCGGTGGGGTCGTCGTGCCAGAGCACTCGTTCGAGGCGGTGTTGGGCGGGTGGGGAGAGCCGGTCTCCGGCGCGCAGCAGCAGCATCCGGTGCGCCCAGGCGAGGTCGGCGGTGGTGCCGCGGCGACCGTTGTGCTCGCGGGCCACGCGCTGCCGGACCAGGGTGAGCATCAGGTTGGCCAGCCGGATCAGGTGCCAGTGGTCGACGGTGACTTCCGCGGCCGGGAGCTGCCGGCGGATGGTGGCGCGGAACGCGGCGGACGGGTCGATCGCGACCACCTCGACGCGCTCCCGCCAGGCCCGAGAGCGGGTCGCCAGCCAGGTCGCCACCGCGGTACTGTCGCGGCCGTCGACGACGCCGATCACCTGTCCTGTCTGAAGATTGACGAACGTCGTCATCCACGGCTCGACCCGCCGCCACCCTCCGGTGTCGGCGTCGCGGAAGAACCGCACGCTGCGGAACCGGTGCTCGTCGATGCCGAGCATCCGCACCGGGATCCGGTCGACGTCGGGCAGGGTCATCACCGCCGCGGTGACCACCGCTTGGACGGTGTGCCAGGCGATGCCGAACGCCGAGGCGACCTCCTCCACCGCACGGCCCGAGCCGACCACCCCCTCCAACACCGCGGTCCGCAGCCGGGTCAGGCACCGCGCCCGCAACGGCAGTTGGTCGGTGACCTGGACGAAGGTCGTGCGTGCGCACGCCGACTCCACGCACCGCATCCGCGGCTTGCGGACCACCACCTGGACCCAACCGCTGCCAGCAGTGCCCTGGCCACCGACGGGGACGTCCTTGACCACCTGCCGAGTCCAACAATGGACGCGTTGGGAGACCACCCCGCAGTCCGGGCAGCCCACGTCACCAGCGGTCGCCTGCACGACCACCCGGCGACCCCCGCAGGGCAGGTCCACCGCCTCGACAACGTCGTACCCCGGCAAGTCGAAGATGACCGTCGCGGCATCGCGGTCAACGCGCGGCAGCAAGCACGTAGGCTCGTTCAAGGCTCGTGTCCTTCGAGGTCGGTGTCTCAGCAACACCCATCCTCAGCAAGGCCACGAGCCGCCTTGCGCTACGACACGACCACGCCCAACTACGAAGAGCCGCGTTGACCGGGCTCAGCTGCGTCTCTTACCGATTGGCGGCGTTCTCGGGCCCAGGCGGCCCGCTTCCTGACCTACGTCACAACGCCGCGTAGACCGCGCGCAGCAGAAGGGCCTGGCCGCGGGTCGGCACCTCGAGACGTCGCAACGCTACGACGTCCTCTGGGTCGCGGTAGCCAGTTCGACACGCGATGCTATGCGTGGTCGGCCAGGGGCTTCCGGAGTCGCGCAGCCTCGCCGGTCCCGGGTGCCCCGGTGGGGCCAGC
>JBIOYO010000355.1:0-2215 GCA_044870175.1 Nocardioidaceae bacterium
CGGGCGTCGAGTCCTTCGAGCATCCCGGTGAGCTTGAGCGCGCGCAGGCTGTCGGTCAACGCGGGGTCGAGCACGGTCATCGGCGTTCTCCTGGCCTGGTCGTGGTGAGGGTGTGCAGGGCGAGGGCGGCGTCGCCGAGGCGGTCCGCGACCCAGTCGGCCCACACCGATGGGTCGGCCGGCCGGGCCGGTGGGTGGTCGGCCAGTTCGATGGCGGCCTCCAGGCTGGCCTGGCGCAGGAAGTCCTCGACGATCCCGAGCAGCAACGCGAGCTCCTCGGCGGCCTGGGCCGACATCACCCATACCACCTGATCGCCGGTCCGGTCGCCGGTCTGGTCGCCGGTCCGGTCACGGCTGGGTGCGGGGTCGGCGGGGGCGGTCATGCCCGCACCTGCGAGGCCACCGGGTCGGCCACCGTGTCGGCCACCGTGTCGGCCACCGGGTCGGCCACCGGGTCGGCTGTGGCCTGCCCGGTGGGGGGATAGTCGAAGAGCTGGTCGGGGCCGCGCAGGAACGCCCCTGCCTGGGCGGCGATGCTGCCGCCTGCCCCGCCGCCTGCTTCGTGGTCGGCCCCGGGGAGGGTCTCGGTCTCGGTGCCGGCGACCAGGATTCCCTTCACGGTCCGGTAGCTGGGGTCGCCGACCGCGATGGCCTTGGCGCAGGCGGCCTCCAACCGCTGTGGGGTGTGTTTGTCTGCCAGCCCGAGCACGCCTTGGGCCGACCGCAGCCGGTACAACGCGTTGAGGGCCAACAGGTCGCCGACCAGCTGCACGCAGGCCGGGCCGACGGCCTCGGCGGTGCGTCGACACCACGTCGGGGTGCGCATGTGGAAGGCGATCTTCTCGGGTGGATAGTGGTCGAAGTTGGTGACCTTGCCGCCGTGTTTGCGCACATGGGTGGCCACCACGTCTCCGTCGTGAAGGATCTGCACCATCGTCGCGGTCGACCGGGCCTGCACCTGCTGGCCGATCAGCCGCCACGGCACCGAGTACAGCGTCTTGGCGACCCGGACATGGATGTCGGGGCTGACCTTGGCCACCGACCAGGTCGCGAGCACGAACTCGCGGGTGGGCAGCGGTCGTAACGCCGGGGCCTCGACGGCGGCGAACACCCGCGCCGGGGCCGCGCCGTCGAGGGCTCGGCAGTCGCGCTGCCCGGCCACCTCGACACACCAGCGCACCGCCTCGGCCCGCATCGTCTCGAGGTTGGTGAAGTCTCGGCCCCGCCAAAACGAGTCCCGCACATAGGGCATCGGCCGCTCCACCCGGGGCTTGTCCCTGGGTTTGGACGCCCGGGCCGGGTCGATCAGGGTGCCGTAGTGGGCGGCCATCTCGCCATAGGACCGGTTGAGCTTCGGGTCGTACAGGTCCGGCCTGTCCACCCCGGTCTTCAAGTTGTCGGGGACCAGCCGGGCCACCACACCGGAGAAGAACTCGAACGCCACCAGGTGGCACTGGGTCCAGGCGGCCTGGTCCATCACCAGCACCGGACGCACGAACATGTGCCGCGAGCACGCCAGCACCATCACGAACGCCCACACCGTGCGGCGCCGCCCGGTCAGCGGGTCGCTCCACATGCCCAACCGGCCGTAGTCGATCTGTGCCTCCGCGCCCGGCTCGGCCGGTGTCGGCCGCAACACCCGAACCCGGGAGGCGGCCGCCTGTTCGGGCAGGTTCGCCCGCACCCACCGGCGCAGCGACGCCACCGACGCGTCCAGGCCACGCTCGTCGACCAGCCGCTGGTGGATCGTCGCCACCGTCACCCCCGCCGTCATCTGGTCGTAGACGTAGTCACGGTGGGCAGCGATCCGCGGCCAGCTCACCTGCCGCAACCGGGCATCGGCCAACTGCGGGAACCACTGCCCGGCCAGCTCCCGCCACCGCGCCTCGCCCCGGACCGGGTCCCCCGGCCTCATCCCCGCCGCCGCGACCGGCGCCAGGTACTTGCGGACCGTCTTGCGGTCCACCCCCAAACTCTGCGCGATCTGGGCCTGGGACCGGCCCGCGTCCCAATGGGTATAGATCTCGACCAGGTCGATCATGTCGAACGTCCTCCTCGCCACATCGAGCTCCTTCGCTCACTCGCTGGTGAGCCGGAGCCTGGATCCCTGACAAGGACCAAGCCGCCCGACACGCACGCCGTCCCCATGGGGAAATACGTGATCGGCCAGGTGGGGAATTACGTGATCGCCAACCCCTCACACCTGGGGAATTTCA
>JBIOYO010000356.1:0-3910 GCA_044870175.1 Nocardioidaceae bacterium
CCCCACGAGTACGCCTCGAGGGCCATCGCGTCCGGAAGTCGCCGAAGCGGCGGGTCCGCCTCGTCGGCGATCCGGTAGAAGCCGGTCAGGCCGTCCCCGGCCACCTGGCGGACCCCGCCCCGGTCCACTCCGAGCATCGTCGCCGGAGAGGTGCCATGCACCCCGTGGACGCGCAGCTCCATGGCCACCGGCGGCCCGGCGGTGGCCATGGGCTCGGTCATGAGGACGGCCTAGCAAATGTCGTGCCCTTCGGCAACGCTCCACGCCGCCGAAGGTCCCACCACCAGGGGACTTCGCTCCCTACCTGATGGTTGCCGGTTCAACCACACTGGGGGTACCGGAAAACATCCGGCCCCGATGAAAGGAGCGGAAGACACCATGGCTGGCGCGACCCGCAAGCAGGCGCTTCCCGATGTCAACTTCGTCCACCCCGAGATCGCCGTCGAGCCCACGCGCTCGGCAGCCGTCAAGTACGTCGCCGCGGGCCTTCGCCTTGCCCTCGGCTGGGTGTTCTTGTGGGCGTTCCTCGACAAGACGTTCGGCCTCGGCCACGAGACCGCGAGCGCGGACTCCTGGCTGAACGGCGGCAGCCCGACTGCCGGCTTCCTGGGCAACGCGGTGAGTGGCCCCTTCGAAGGCATCTACCACGGCATCGCCGGCGCGGCCTGGGCGGACTGGCTGTTCATGCTCGGCCTGCTGGGCATCGGCGTCGGCCTCATCGCCGGCATCGCGATGCGCCTGACCGTCGCCGCCGGCGCCTCGCTGATGGTCCTGATGTGGACCGCCGTCCTGCCCCCCGAGAACAACCTGTTCATGGACGACCACCTGATCTACGCGGGAACGCTGGTGCTGCTGGCCCTGCTGGGCGCCGGCCGCTGGTTCGGCCTCGGGACCTGGTGGGAGAGCCTGCCGCTGGTGAAGAGGAACGGCTGGCTGCGGTAGTCGACCCGAGACGAATCTGGCACACGACCGAAGGTGCCGCCCCCGTGGCGGCACCTTCGGTCGTTCTCGCGCTCCGCGGGGATGACCCATCGTGACCATTCCGGCAGCGCCGTGGCGGCCTTACCCTCACGCATGGCCGTCACGGGACGCTGGACGCACGTGCACGAGGAGGACCACGACGGCCTGCAGGTCTTCCGGCCCGCAGGGACCGAGCTTCCGCCCGCGCGCGGACGCACGTCGTTGCTCCTGCAGGCCGGCGGGGATGCGACCGCGGGCTACCCCGGCGCCGACGACCGTGGGGTCACCGACGCCGGGTCGTGGTCGCTGGACGGTGACCTGCTCACCATCACCGGAGCGGCGGGCACGTCGACGTACCAGGTCGTCACCGCCGAGCCGGACCTGCTCGAGCTGCGCCCGCTGCCCGGCCAGGCCGCACCCCACCCCGACGAGGAGCCACGATGACCACCGACCCGAACCAGCCCGGCGGCGGCGCTGCCACCGACGGCACCGTCGACGAGCTGCCACCGCGCCGTCGCTGCGCCACCGACGAGGTCAACGAGCGGCTGCTCCGCACGGTCCCGGGGTACGCCGAGTCGCGCGCGGAGATCGAGAACCTCACCGCCGAGGCCGTCGCGGCCGCGGCCGGCGAGGTCCGCGAGGGCCCGTTCGAGATCCCGGTCGTCGTCCACGTCGTGCACCGCCTCGCCGAGGAGAACCTCGCCGACGAGCAGGTGGCCAGCCAGGTCGAGGTCCTGAACGCCGACTTCCGCGCCACCAACCCCGACCGCGACTCCACGCCCGACGTGTTCAAGCCGCTCATCGCCGACGCACAGGTGACCTTCGCGCTGGCGACGGTCGACCCCGACGGCAACCCCACCGACGGCATCACCCGCACCCCGACCACCAAGACCTCGTTCACCTCCGACAGCGACGACGTCAAGTCGTCGGCCACCGGCGGCGCCGACCCCTGGCCCTCCGACCGCTACCTGAACATCTGGACCTGCGGCAACCTGCGCAGCCTGAACGGCGACGCGCTGCTCGGCTACGCGCAGTTCCCCGGCGGACCCCCGGAGACCGACGGGGTGGTGATCCTGCACAGCGCCTTCGGCACGACCGGCTCGGCGACGGCGCCGTTCGACCTCGGCCGCACCGCGACCCACGAGGTCGGGCACTGGCTCAACCTGAGGCACATCTGGGGCGACGACGGCACCGGGTGCGCCGGCAGCGACTTCGTCGACGACACGCCCAACGCCGGCGGCCCGAACTTCGGCACCCCGCAGTTCCCGCACGTCACGTGCGGCAACGGGCCCGACGGCGACCTGTTCATGAACTACATGGACTACGTCGACGACAAGGCGATGTTCATGTTCACGGGCGGCCAGGCGCTTCGCATGCAGGCCGCGCTGGACGGCCCGCGGTCCCAGATCGTCGCTGGGTGAGGTCCGGCGGTGACCGAGCTGCCGGAGTGGGACGGCTCCTTCTACCTGCCCGCGGAGTTCGGGACCGACCGGCCTAGGGAGCCGCCGCCGTCCCCGCCCGAGGAGGCGGACTTCCGCACCTCGCCGCGGCTCGTCGAGGACTCGGTCATCTCCAGGCCGCTGCGTGAGCTGATGGACTCGCGGCCCACGGACGAGCCGATCGCGGTCGTGGTCGAGCTGGCCGAGCGCTACCCCGGTGGGATCGTCGCGGCCCGGCAGCGCGTCACGGAACACCTGGCCACCTTGGACCGGCTCGGGAACGGGGTGGCGTACGGCAGCTACGTCTCGGTGATCCTGCCGCCCCGCCTGGTCGAGGAGCTGGTCCGTCTGGACACCCCGGAGGAGGACCCGGGTGCCGGCGTCCGAGCGCCGCGCGGCGCGATCCACCGGCTCTGGCCCAACTTCGAGGTCCGCGCGCTGACCAACCGCTCGATCGTCACGACGAAGGCCCAGGCCGCGCACCGCGCGTTCAACGCCACCGGCGAGGACATCGTCTGGGCCGTGCTCGACTCGGGCATCGACAAGGAGCATCCGCACTTCGCCAAGCACGGCAACCTCACGGACCTCCCGCACAAGTCCTTCGTCGACCACGACGACGCCCAGGCGCTGGTCGACCAGGCGGGGCACGGCACCCACGTGGCCGGCATCCTCGCCGGCGAGCTGGAAGGCACCGACCAGCAGCCGGTCGTCGCCGCGACCTGGTACCGCGACGCGAGCGGACTGGTCCAGAAGCGTCCGCTGACCCTGCCCCGGCTGTCCGGCATGGCGCCGGCCTGCAAGCTGCTCTCGTGCAAGGTGCTTCGGCCCGACGAGTCCGGCGACATCACCGGGCTCCTCGCGGCGCTGCAGTACGTCAACGACCTCAACGACGGCGGGCGCAACCTCCAGGTGCACGGGGTCAACATCTCGGTGGGCCATCCGTTCGACCCGGCGTGGTTCGCCACCGGCCTCACGCCGGTGTGCCGCGAGGTGGACCTGCTGGTGCGCTCCGGGGTGGTGGTCGTCGTCGCTGCGGGCAACACCGGCTACGGCTACGCCCGCGACCCGCTGAACCGGAACTTCCGGCTCGGCTTCGAGATGACCATCAACGACCCCGGCAACGCCGCGCTGGCGCTGACCGTCGGCTCGACGTCCTGCTCGCCGCACTCCACCGGGGTGTCGTACTTCTCCTCGAAGGGGCCGACCGGCGACGGCCGGATGAAGCCGGACCTGGTCGCGCCGGGGGAGCGGGTGGTCAGCGCCGCCGCAGGCAAGCTGGCCGCGGAGGCGGAGGCCTGTGCGCCCGGGGCGCGGTACATCGAGAACTCCGGGACGTCCATGGCTGCTCCGCACGTCTCGGGCGTGGCCGCCGGCTTCCTGTCCGTCCACCGCGAGTTCATCGGGCACCCGGACCGGGTCCGCGACGCCCTGCTCGGCTCGGCGACGGACGTCGGCCGGTCCCCGCAGTTCCAGGGCGCTGGCCTGGTCGACGCCATGCGGGCGATCCAGTC
>JBIOYO010000357.1:0-3037 GCA_044870175.1 Nocardioidaceae bacterium
ACCTGGCGCGACGTCACCACCGTCTACCACGAGGGCGTTCCGGGACATCACCTCCAGGTCGCGCAGACCAAGCTGCGCCACGACCTGCTGAACCGCTGGCAGCGTGACATGTGCTGGGTCTCCGGCAGCGGCGAGGGCTGGGCGCTGTACGCCGAGCGGCTGATGGACGAGCTGGGCTACCTCGCGGACCCCGGCAACAAGCTCGGGATGCTCGACGCGCAGGCGCTCCGTGCGACCAGGGTCGTGATCGACATCGGCATGCACCTGGAGCTGACGATCCCCCGCGACAACCCGTTCGGCTTCCACCCCGGCGAGCGGTGGACCCCCGAGCTCGGGTGGGAGTTCCTCCGCCAGCACTCGCGGACCGACGAGGCGATGCTGCGCTTCGAGATCAACCGGTACCTGGGCTGGCCCGGGCAGGCCCCGTCGTACAAGGTCGGCGAGCGGCTCTGGCTGCAGGCCCGTGACGACGTCCGCGCGCGGCACGGCGACGACTTCGACCTCAAGGCGTTCCACCGGGCGGCCCTGGACCTGGGGTCGATCGGGCTGGACCCGCTCGCCGCCGCCCTTGCGCGCGTCTAAGGCCCGCCGCATGGGCCCCCGTCTCGTGCTCGCCTCGGCGTCGACGGCCCGGCTGGCCACCCTCCGCGCCGCCGGGATCGAGCCCGAGGTGGTGGTCTCCGGCGTCGACGAGTCGCGAGTGCCCGCCGGGCTGCCCGCCGAGCGGACCCTCCACCTGGCCAGGCTCAAGGCCGACACGGTGGCCCGCAGCCGCGACGACGCCTTCGTCCTGGGCTGCGACTCGCTGCTGGAGCTCGGCGGCCACGCCTACGGCAAGCCGGTCTCCGCGGAGTCGGCGCGGCTGCGCTGGCGGGCGATGCGCGGCCACGCCGGGGTGCTGCACACCGGGCACTGGCTGGTCGACGCTCACGCCGGACGCGAGACCGGCCGCACCGCCTCCACGGTGGTGCGCTTCGCCGACGTCACCGACGAGGAGATCGCGGCGTACGTCGCGACCGGCGAGCCGATGCACGTGGCCGGGGCCTTCACGCTCGACGGCCTCGGCGCTCCGTTCGTGACCGGTATCGACGGCGACCCGCACAACGTCGTGGGCCTCAGCCTGCCGCTGCTCCGAGAGCTCTTCGCCGAGCTGGGCGTGCCCTGGCACCGGCTCTGGACCGGTCCGACCGGCCGACTGGCCAGGTACGGCGGCACCTCCCCCCGGCTCTGACCCCACGACCCCTCACCCCACCCCACGGCACACGCCCACCCCCTCCCCGCCGAGTCGGCAGAACCTCCCGCCCCCACCCCGCCGAGTCGGCAGAACCTCCCACCCCCTCCCCGCCGAGTCGGCGCTTCCTCCCGCCCTGACTCCGCCCACCCGGCAGAACCTCCCGGCCGGTCGGTCCAGCCGACGCCCAAACGCCAGGAGCCCACGCCGACTCGACGCCCACAAGCCAGGAGCCCACGCCGACTCGACGCCCACAAGCCAGGAGCCCACGCCGACTCGACGCCCACAACCCAGGAGCCCACGCCGACTCGGCGGGAGGGGGGCGTCACTCCACGGGCAGGCCGAGGCCGCGCGCGAGGACCAGCCGCTGCACCTCGCTGGTGCCCTCTCCGATCTCCAGCACCTTGGCGTCGCGGTAGAAGCGGGCGACCGGGTACTCCTCCATGAACCCGTAGCCGCCGAACACCTGGGTCGCGACCCGGGTCGCGGTCACGGCCGACTCGGTGGCGTACAGCTTGGCCATGGCTGCCGCGTGCCGCACCTCGGCGGCGGGGGCGCCGGCGTCCTTCAGCGCGGCGGCGCGGTAGGTCAGCAGCCTGGCCGCTTGCGCCATCACCTCCAGGTCGGCGACCCCGAACGCCACCGCCTGCTTGGCGCCGATCGGCCGTCCGAACGTGGTCCGTTCGGTGGCGTAGCGCAGCGAGTGCTCCAGACACGCCTGGATGCAGCCGACGGCGAGAGCGGCGATGGCGATGCGCCCGTCGGTGAGCGTGGCGAGGAACTGGGCGAACCCACGACCGCGCTTGCCCAGCAGGTTGCCGGCCGGCACCCGGCAGCCGCTGAAGGACAGCGGGTGCGTGTCGGAGGAGCGCCAGCCGAGCTTGTCGTACGCCGGCTCGACGGTGAAGCCGGGCGTGCCCGACGGGACCATGATCGTGCTGACCTCCGCCGACCCGTTCGGGCGGGTGCCCGTGCGGGCCGTGATCGTGACCACCGACGTGAGCGCAGTGCCGGAGTTGGTGATGAACTGCTTGGCGCCGTCGATCACCCACTCCTCGCCGTCGAGCACCGCCCGGGTCGCGGTCGCGCCGGCGTCGGACCCCGAGCCTGGCTCGGTGAGCCCGAAGCCGGCCAGCGTTCGCCCGGCGACGAGGTCGGGAAGCCAGCGCTGCCGCTGCTCGTCGGTGCCGAAGGTCAGGATCGGGTTGATGCCGAGGCCCACCGCGGCCTCGAGGGTGATGCCGAGGGCCTGGTCGACGCGGCCGATCTCCTCGATCGCCACGCACAGGCTGGTGAGGTCACCGCCCGCGCCGCCGTACTCCTCCGGTGCGGTGAGCCCGAACAACCCGAGGTCGCCCATCTGCCGCACCGCCTCCACAGGGAACCGGTGCTCGCGGTCCCACTCCGCGCAGTAGGGGGCCACCTCCTTCTCGGCGAAGTCGCGGACGGTCCGTCGGAAGTCCTCGTGCTCGGGGCTCAGGGCGAAGCTCATCGCCTCATCCTGCCCCAAGGCCGCCGGGTCCGCCGGGGCCCTACACTGGCGAGTCCGTCAACCGGTTCCAGAGCCCGGGGTCTACGTCAGGAGCCTGCGTCCGTGCCCAGACCGCTGCAGAAGGTGCTCGTCGCCAACCGGGGTGAGATCGCGGTCAGAGTGGTCCGCGCCTGCCGCGACGCCGGGATCGGCAGCGTGGCCGTCTACGCGGACCCGGACCGTGACGCGCAGTTCGTGCGGCTCGCCGACGAGGCGTACAGCCTGGGCGGCGCGACCCCCGGGGCGTCGTACCTGTCGATCGAGAGGATCCTCGC
>JBIOYO010000358.1:0-4483 GCA_044870175.1 Nocardioidaceae bacterium
GTCGGTGTTCGGCGGGGAGCTGACCACCAGCACGTTCGCGGAGTTCGGGGCCAGTGACGACCCGGCCGAGAAGGACAAGATCATGCACAGCCAGCTGCAGGGCGACAACGGCGTGGTGCTGATGGCCGCCGACACCCCCAACAGCATGGAGGTCCCGCCCCAGTCCAGCATCAGCGTCTCCCTCAGCGGCGACGACGAGCCGACCCTGCGCGGCTACTGGGACAAGCTCTCCGACGGCGGGTCGGTGACGATGCCCCTGGAGAAGGCGCCCTGGGGCGACAGCTTCGGGATGTGCGTGGACAGGTTCGGCGTGCCGTGGATGGTGAACATCGCCGGCGGGGGCCCTGCTTAGACTGGACGGTCGGCCCACGCGGCCGGCGCCAGCGCACGCGTGCCGAGAAGAGGTCGGATGGGACTGCTCGAGTCGATCACCGGCCCAGCCGACCTGCGCACCCTCGACGACGAGCAGCTCGACGAGCTCGCCACCGAGGTGCGCCGGTTCCTGGTGGAGAAGGTGTCGCGGACCGGTGGCCACCTCGGACCCAACCTCGGCGTGGTGGAGCTGACCATGGCCGTGCACCGGGTCTTCGACAGCCCCCGCGACCCGGTCGTGTGGGACACCGGGCACCAGGCCTACGTGCACAAGATCCTCACCGGCCGGGCCGCCGGCTTCCACGCGTTGCGGCAGGAGGGCGGGCTCTCCGGCTACCCCAGCCGCGCCGAGTCCGAGCACGACCTGGTCGAGAACTCCCACGCCTCCACCGCGCTGTCCTACGCCGACGGTCTCGCCAAGGCGTTCGCCGTCCGCGGCGAGGACCGCCACGTCGTGGCGGTGGTCGGCGACGGCGCGCTCACCGGCGGCATGGCGTGGGAGGCGCTGAACAACATCGCCGCCGCGGACCAGGGCGCGCCGCAGCGCGGCCTGGTCATCGTGGTCAACGACAACGGCCGCTCCTACACCCCGACCGTCGGGGGCCTCGCCCGGCACCTGGCCAGCCTGCGCACGAACCCGCGCTACGAGCCGATGCTGGACCTGGTGAAACGGCGGCTCAACGGCGTCCCGGGCGTCGGCCCGGCGGTGTACGAGGCGCTGCACGCGATGAAGAAGGGCCTCAAGGACGCCCTCGCCCCACAGGGGATGTTCGAGGACCTCGGACTGAAGTACCTCGGGCCGGTCGACGGCCACGACCGGCACGCCCTCGAGCAGGCCCTCACCCAGGCGAAGCGGTTCGGCGGACCGGTGATCGTGCACGCGATCACCCGCAAGGGCTCGGGCTACGACGCCGCGGAGCGGCACGAGGCCGACCAGCTGCACTCACCCGGCCCGTTCGACGCGCTCACGGGCGCGGAGTGGCCCAGGGGCGACACCTGGACCGAGGTGTTCGCGGAGGAGATGGTGCTCCTGGGCGCCGACCGTCCCGACGTCGTGGCGGTGACCGCGGCGATGCTGCACCCGGTGGGGCTGCACCTGTTCGCCGCCCGCTACCCCGAACGCACCTTCGACGTGGGGATCGCCGAGCAGCATGCCGCGACCAGCGCCGCCGGCATGGCCATGGGCGGCCTGCACCCGGTCGTCGCGATCTACGCGACGTTCCTTAACCGCGCGTTCGACCAGGTCCTCATGGACGTGGCGCTGCACGGCTGCGGGGTCACCTTCGTCCTGGACCGGGCCGGGGTCACCGGCGACGACGGCGCCTCGCACAACGGCATGTGGGACCTGTCGATCCTCCAGGTCGTGCCCGGCCTGCGCATCGCGGCGCCGCGCGACTCCACCCGGCTCCGCGAGCTGCTCCGGGAGGCGGTCGACGTCGCCGACGCGCCGACCGTGGTCCGCTTCCCGAAGGGCGCGCCGATCCCCGACGTCGAGCGGGTGGGGGTCGAGGGCGGGGTCGACGTGCTGGTCCGCTCGGGGGAGCGCGACGTCCTGCTGGTCGGTGTCGGCGCGATGGCGGCGACCTGCGTCGACGTGGCCGGCCGGCTCCGCGCGCAGGGCGTCGGAGTCACCGTGGTCGACCCCCGCTGGGTCAAGCCGGTCGACCCCGCCCTGCTACGGCTCGCGGCGCAGCACCGGCTGGTCGTGTCGGTGGAGGACAACGGCGTCGTCGGCGGCTGCGGCGCCGTGCTGCTGCAGACCCTCGTCGAGGCGCGGGTCGGCGTGCCCGTCCGGCTGCACGGCATCCCGCAGCGCTTCCTCGGCCACGCCAAGCGCGCCCGCATCCTGGAGGAGATCGGCCTGGACGCCAGGTCGCTCGCGCTCGGCGTCACCGAGGACCTCGCCGCGCTGGACCGCGGGGAGGCGCTGGTCGACGTCGAGTAGCTCGACCCGAGCGTTCAGGTGTTGGTCACGGCGACCCCGAGGGTGCAGAGTGACCGAATGAGCATGAACATCCTGCGCACGAAGTCGGTGGAACAGTCCATGCTGGACACCGAGGACCCGGACTACACGCTCAAGAAGAACCTCACCGCGCTGGACCTCACGATGTTCGGCATCGGCGTCGTGATCGGCGCCGGCATCTTCACCCTCACCGGCCGGGTGGCCCGAGACTTCGCTGGGCCGGCGGTGGTGTACTCCTTCGTCATCGCCGCGATCTGCTGCGGGCTCGCCGCCCTGTGCTATGCCGAGTTCGCCTCCACCGTGCCGGTCAGCGGGTCGGCGTACACCTTCTCCTATGCCACGCTCGGCGAGCTGGTCGCCTGGATCATCGGGTGGGACCTGGTGCTGGAGCTCATGCTCGGAGCGTCCGTGGTCGCCCAGGGGTGGAGCACCTACCTAGTGACCTTCCTGGACGAGATCGGGCTCGGCTGGCCCGAGTCGGTCGGGCCGGGCGCCGACTTCAACCTCGCCGCGTTCATCCTGGTCGCAGCGCTCACCGCCCTCGTCGTGGCCGGCATCCGCGAGTCGCTGCGGGTCAACATGGTGCTGGTGGCGCTGAAGCTGTTCATCGTGATGTTCGTCATCGTCGCCGGGCTGTTCTACGTCAACGCCGACAACTACTCCCCGTTCATCCCGCCGTCGGCGGGCCCGGCGGAGAGCGCCGGCGGGTGGCTCCACACGTCGCTGTTCCAGACGATGTTCGGCATCGAGCAGCAGGTGTACGGCGTGCTCGGGATCATCAGCGCGGCCTCGATCGTGTTCTTCGCCTACATCGGCTTCGACGTCGTGGCCACCACCGCCGAGGAGGCCCGCAACCCGCAGCGCGACCTGCCCCGCGGCATCCTCGGTTCGCTGGCCATCTGCACCGCGCTCTACGTCGCGGTCGCCCTGGTCATCGTGGGCATGGTGAAGTACGACCAGATCGACCCGGACGCGGCGCTGGCCAGCGCGTTCGTCGACGTCGGGCGCGACGGGTTCGCCACCCTCATCGCGGCGGGTGCGGTGGCTGGTCTCACGACCGTGGTGATGACCCTGCTCATCGGGGCCACGCGCGTGCTCTTCGCGATGTCGCGCGACGGGCTGCTGCCCGAGCAGTTCGGCCGGGTCAACCACAAGACCGGCACCCCGATCCGGATCAGCCTCACGATCGGGACCATCATCGCGGTCGTGGCCGCCGCCACCCCGATCGGGAAGCTGGAGGAGATGGTGAACATCGGCACCCTGTCGGCGTTCTTCCTGGTCTCGCTGGCCGTGCCCGTGCTGCGCAGGCGCCGGCCCGACCTGCCGAGGTCGTTCCAGGTTCCGTGGAACCCGTTCGTGCCGTTCCTGGCCGCGCTGATCTGCCTGTACCTGATGCTCAACCTCAGCGTGGAGACCTGGTTGCGGTTCCTCGTGTGGATGCTGCTGGGCTTCGTGCTCTACTTCGCGTTCGGCTACCACAACAGCCGGGTCGGCCGGGGCCAGGAGCCGGCCCGCCTGGACGCTTAGAGGGGCGTCGATGGCGGAGTCCGCGAGGTTCGTGCACATCGTCGACGACGTCCCCGAGCTGCTTGCCGGGGACGCGCCGGCCGGCCCGGACGCGCCGGCCGGCCCGGTGCTGCTGGTGGCGCTGCAGGGCTTCCTCGACGCCGGCAGCGCCGGGCGGATCGCCGTCGACCATCTGCTGGAGCAGGACCAGGGGCGAGTCGTGGCCAGCTTCGACGTCGACGCCCTCTACGACTACCGGGCCCGCCGCCCGGCGCTGACCTTCATGGAGGACCACTACGAGGACTACGACGCCCCGCGGCTGGTCGTCCGCGTCTGCACGGACACCCTCGGCACGGCGTACCTGCTGCTGCACGGCCCCGAGCCCGACACCTACTGGGAGGGGTTCGCCTCGGCGGTCCAGGCGGTGGTGCGCCACTTCCGGGTGCGGCTGACCGTCGCCCTCGGTTCGGTGCCGATGGCCGTCCCGCACACCCGGCCGGTCATGCTCACCAGCCACGCCACCGCGCCACGGCTGCTCGTGCGCGAGAACATCTGGAAGGGGCGGATCCGGGTCCCGTCCAGCGCCCAGTCCCTGCTCGAGCTGAGGCTGGGGGAGTGGGGGCACGACGCGATGGGGTTCGT
>JBIOYO010000359.1:0-10589 GCA_044870175.1 Nocardioidaceae bacterium
GCCAGCTGGTCGCCGAGCGGGGCCGCTCCGCTGTGGTCGCGACGGGATCGCCGAGAGGACGACGCGTTCGAGGGGGAGGACGCGGGATGTGCGGTCCTCGCTCGCCAGCGGAGGTCTCGTAAGGCCGGACACGCCGAGCTCCGCGGCGAGGTGGCCTTACTTACGAGGCCTCGCCGCGGCGGTCGATGAGTACGAGGAACGTCCGCATGGTGCGACCACCGTAGCCGCAGGCGTCGGGTCCTGACCCGCAGGTCAAGCAGACATCTCACGTGCCGAGACACCGTCTCTCGTGACGGACGGGGACCGCCCGGGTGCGAGACTCACACGATGAGCGCCCCCCCGGACGTCCCGCCGGTCGTGTCCCGCGCCTTCGACGTCACGCGACGGAATGGCTACGTGTCCTTCTGCCGCAACGAGACCGGTCGGCTGCTGGCCGCTCTGGCGGCCACCCGCGTGGGCACGCTGGCGGAGTTCGGCACCGGCACGGGTGTGGGGACGGCGTGGCTGCGCAGCGGTGTCCGCGCCGGCGCGCGCATCCTCACCGCGGAGCTGGACCCGCGGCTGGCCGGCGCCGCGGCGGAGATCTTCGTCGACGACCCGCAGGTCGAGGTGGTCGCCGCGGACTGGTCCACCCTGCGTGACGAGGGCCCCTTCTCCCTGCTCTTCCTGGACGCTCGCGAGCCCGAGGACAGCGACGCCGACACCGTGGTGGACCTGGTCGAGCCGGGAGGTGTGGTCGTGCTCGACGACCTCACCCCCTGCGAGTCCTGGCCACCGGTCCGCGCCGGTCGCGTCGACGTGCTGCGCGAGAGGTGGCTGGTCGACGACCGGTTCACCACGGCCGAGGTGATGGTCGCGCCGGACACCAGCGTGCTGATCGCCACGAAGCGGTGAGCCACAACATCGACGTTGCCGTCCCGAAACACTGATGTGACAGCCCGCTCATACGCTGCGGGCATGGACGACGTCTTCGCCTCCTACTCCGACGCGATCGGAGCGGCGTACGACGAGATGTTCGACGGCGTCGCCGTGCGGGAGGAGTACGCCGCCCTGCGCGAGGTGTTCGTCAACCTGCCGAGGCAGGAGCTCGCCGCCCGCGCGGAGTCGCTGGCCGCCTCCTACCTGGACCAGGACGTGACCTTCGGCGTCGCCGGCGAGGAGCGGCCCTTCCCTCTCGACATCGTGCCCAGGCTGATCGGCGCACGGCGCTGGCGGGTCGTCGAGGCGGGCGTGAAGCAGCGCGTGCGCGCGTTGGAACGCTTCCTGGAGGACGTCTACGGTCCGGCCACGTGCCTGGCCGACGGCGTGCTGCCGCGCAACGTCGTGGTCACCTCGCCGCACTTCCACCGGGTCGTCGCCGGTCTCGTCCCGCCCAACGGGGTGCGGGTGCACGTCGCGGGGGTGGACCTCGTCCGCGACGCGGACGGGGACTTCCGGGTGCTGGAGGACAACGTCCGGGTCCCGTCCGGGGTGTCGTACGTGATGACCAACCGGCGGGCGATGTCGTCGGCGCTGCCGGAGGCGTTCGCGGACCATCGCATCGAGCCGGTGGCGTCGTACCCGAGCCGGCTGCTCGCCGCGCTGCGGGCCGCGGCGCCATGGGGCGTGTCCGACCCCACCGTGGTCGTGCTGACGCCCGGCGTCCACAACTCCGCCTACTTCGAGCACGCCCTGCTCGCCCGCACGATGGGGATCGAGCTCGTCGAGGGCCGCGACCTGGTCTGCCGGGGCGGTCGGGTGTCGATGCGGACGACGGGCGGCCTGCAGCCGGTGCACGTGATCTACCGTCGCGTCGATGACGAGTTCCTCGACCCGGTGCACTTCCGGGCCGACTCCATGCTGGGCATCCCGGGACTCATCAACGCCGCCAGGGCGGGCCACGTCACGATCGCCAACGCGGTGGGGAACGGCGTCGCCGACGACAAGCTGCTCTACACCTACGTGCCGGACCTGGTCCGCTACTTCCTGGCGGAGGAGCCGATCCTCCCCAACGTCGACACGTGGCGGGTCGGCGACGCCGAGGCCCGGGAGGAGGTGCTGGACCGGCTGCACGAGCTGGTGCTCAAGCCGGTGGACGGCTCGGGCGGCAAGGGCATCGTGATCGGGCCGGCCGCCACCAAGGCCGAGCTGGCCTCGCTGCGACGCAAGGTCGTGGCCGACCCGCGCGCCTGGGTGGCGCAGCCCGTGGTGGCGCTGTCGACCGTGCCGACCCTGGTCGAGGCGAGGGTGCGTCCTCGGCACGTCGACCTGCGGCCGTTCGCGGTCAACGACGGCGACGACGTCTTCGTGCTGCCCGGTGGCCTGACCAGGGTGGCGCTGCCGGAGGGTGAGCTGATCGTCAACAGCAGCCGGGGCGGCGGGTCCAAGGACACCTGGGTGGTGGCCGACCCGCGCGAGCCGTCGTTGCAGCCGCCGGTCCGGCCGGAGGCGGCGCGCACGCGGCCGGGCCGGTCCTCCGACCGCGGCCCCGAGCTGCCGGAGGTCCACGGCACCGCCCAGCAGCAACAGCAGCAGCAGTGAGGGGAAGAACGTGCTGAGCCGCATCGCCGAGTCGCTGTTCTGGATCGGCCGGAACGTCGAGCGGGCCGACGTGACCGCGCGGATCCTCGAGGTGCAGACCCAGCTGCTGGTCGAGGACCCCTTCGTGGCCGAGGAGCCGTCCTGCCGGCTGCTGCTCGGGATCATGGGTGTGGAGCACGAGGGACCGCTCGACCAGCGCGAGCTGATGCGGCTGCTGGTCTACGACGGCTCCAGCCCCGCCTCGATCGTCGCGACCGTCGCGGCGGCCCGGGAGAGCGCCCGTCGGGCGCGGGAGACCCTGTCGACGGAGATGTGGGCGGCGATCAACAAGACCTGGCGGGCGATCCCCAGCGGGCGGGTGCGCTCGATGCGCTCCGACGCCGCCTTCGGCTGGATCCGTGAGCGGGCCGCGGTCATCGCCGGGATCGCGGACTCGACCATGTCGCGCGACGAGGGCTGGCTGTTCCTGGTGCTCGGTCGCAGCATCGAGCGCGCCGACATGACCGCGCGGCTGCTCACCACCACGGCGCTGGCCGGTGGCCCGGCCAGCGGGTGGCCCACCGCGCTGCGCGCGTGCGGCGCGCACGAGGCGTTCCTGCGGACGTACCGCGGCATCGAGGCAGACCGGGAGGCCGCGGAGTTCCTGCTGCTGGACCGGCTGTTCCCGCGCTCGGTCGTGGCCGCGCTCACCACCGCCGAGCAGTGCCTTGAGGAGCTGGAGTCGTCGGGGCAGCGCGCCGGCTTCGGCGACGAGGCGCTGCGGGTGCTCGGCATGGCCCGGGCGAACCTGGAGTACCGCCCGCTCGGCGACGTGCTGAGCCGGCTGCCGGAGGAGATGGAGCGGCTGCAGGTCACGTGCAGCGAGGCCGCCGAAGCGGTTGCCGAGCGGTACTTCGAGAAGGGCAAGGAGCTGAGCTGGGTGGGTGGGATCCGGTGAGCATGCGGTTGCAGATCACGCACACCACCGGCTACAGCTACACCGGCCGCGTGCCCGCGTCGTACAACGAGGCCCGGATGACGCCGGTGACGGCACCGGGGCAGCTGGTGCTGGCCAGCAGGCTCGACGTGACACCGACGCCGTGGACCTACCGCTACCGCGACTACTGGGGGGCCCAGGTGACCGCGTTCGAGGTGGCCGAGGCGCACGACCAGCTCCTGGTCACCGCGACATCGACGGTCCAGGTGGACCGGCCCCCGGCCGAGCCGCGCGGGCTCACGTGGGACGAGGTGCGCGACCCCGCGCTGGTGGACTCGCTGTGCGAGTACCTCGCTCTGCCGCCTCGCGTCCTGCCCCCCGAGGGGTTCGCCGAGCGTCTGGGTCCGCTGCTGTCCGACGCGCCCGGGCCGGACGCGTTCGCGCGCGCGGCCTGCCACATGGTGCACGCGGAGGTCGAGTACGTCACCGGCTCCAGCGAGGTGCACAGCACCGCCGCCGAGGCCTGGGACGCCCGGGCGGGGGTCTGTCAGGACATCGCGCACCTGTGCATCGGGGCCCTGCGCGCCGCCGGCGTCCCGGCCCGCTACGTGTCCGGCTACCTCCACCCCTCCCCCGACCCGGTCGTCGCGGAGCCCGTGACCGGTGAGTCCCACGCCTGGGTCGAGTGGTGGGACGGCGCCTGGCTCGGGTTCGACCCCACCAACGAGGTCGTCCCCGACAACCGCTACGTCACGGTCGCCACCGGCCGCGACTACGCCGACGTCGCCCCTCTCACCGGCATCTACGCCGGTGTCGCGGAGTCGTCCCTGTTCGTCGAGGTCACCGTCACCCGGGTCGGATAGCTCAGTCGCTGAGGTCGACGCCCCGGACCCAGGCGGCGTCGATGGCGTGGTGGATCTCCTCCAGGACGCCCACCGGGATCGCCGAGTCCACGGACAGCGCGACGAGGGCGTTGCCGCCCTTCTGGTCGCGCGACACCTGCATGCCGGCGATGTTGACGCCGGCGTTGCCGAGGATCTGGCCGACCGTGCCGACCATGCCGGGCCGGTCCTCGTAGGCCAGGAACGCCAGGTGCTCGGTCGGCTCGATGTCCACCGGGTAGCCGTCCACCTCCACCAGCCGCTCGCGCTGGCCGATCCCGATCAGCGTGCCGCTCACCGAGACCTGGGCGCCGTCGGCGAGCGTGCCGCGCAGCGTGATCAGGTTGCGGTGGTCGGGGCTCTCGGCCTCGGTGACCAGGCGTACGGCGATGCCCCGCTCGGCCGCGAGCAGCGGCGCGTTGACGTAGGAGACCTGCTCCTCGACGACGTCGGCGAAGACCCCCTTCAGCGCTGCGAGCTCGAGCACCTTGACGTCGTACTCGGTGATCTCCCCGCGCACCTCCACGTCGAGCTGCATGGCGGCCCCGCCGGCCAGCGCGGTGAAGATCCGGCCCAGCTTCTCGGTGAGCGGGATGCCCGGCCGGACATCCTCGGCGATGACACCGCCCTGCACGTTCACGGCGTCGGGGACCAGCTCCCCGGCGAGGGCGAGCCGCACCGACCGGGCGACCGCGAGACCGGCCTTCTCCTGCGCCTCGCTGGTCGAAGCGCCGAGGTGGGGGGTTGCCACGACACTCTCCAGCTCGAACAGTGGGCTGTCGGCGCAGGGCTCCGACGCGAACACGTCGAGGCCGGCCGCGGCGACGCGGCCTTCCTTGAGGGCGGCGTACAGCGCGTTCTCGTCGACGATGCCGCCGCGCGCGGCGTTGACCAGCACCAGCGAGGGCTTGACCTTGGTCAGCTGTTCGGCGCCGAGCAGCCCGAGCGTCTCCGGCGTCTTCGGCAGGTGCACCGACATGAAGTCGGACTCCGCCAGGAGCTCGTCGAGCCCGACCAGCCGGACCCCCATCTGAGCGGCGCGCCCGGCCTGGACGTACGGGTCGTAGGCGATCACCCGCATCCCGAACGCGCTCAGCCGCTGCGCCACCAGCACCCCGATGCGGCCCAGGCCGACGATGCCGACGGTCTTCTCGTAGAGCTCGACGCCGGTGTACCTGCTGCGCTTCCACTCCCCGCCCTTGAGCGCGGCGTTGGCCGGCGCGATGTGCCGGGCCGCGGCCAGCATGAGCGCCACGGCGAGCTCGGCGGCGGACACGATGTTCGACGTGGGGGCGTTGACCACCATCACGCCGGCCTGCGTGGCAGCCTTGACGTCGACGTTGTCCAGGCCGACGCCCGCGCGCGCCACGACCTTCAGCCGGCCGGCCGCGGCCAGCGCCTCGCCGTCCACCTTGGTCGCCGAGCGGACGACGATCGCGTCCACGTCGCGGATGGCCGCGAGCAGCTCGGAGCGGTCCGCCCCGTCGCACCGGCGGATCTCGAAGTCCGGGCCCAGCGCGTCGACGGTGGCAGGGCTCAGCTCTTCGGCGAGAAGTACGACGGGCTTGCTCACGGACGGTCCTCACGTGCTCGCGGTCGACTGGCTCGGCGCCCTCCACGAGACCCGGGGCTCCGCGCGCACGACGTTGTGCCCGGCTGGTCACTGTACCCGATCGGTGCCTCCGGCCGGCGAAGGGCGCCCGGCCGACGGACCCGTTTCGCGACAGGTGCCGCCCCGGGGCGTTGACGTGGCCGGGCCGGGCGAGGCGACCATGGGGTGTGGGTGGCATCGGTGACCGGGTCGAGAAGGCCGTCCGGGGGTTGACTCCGGGGTACTTCGCCCTGGTCATGGCTACCGGGATCATCTCCGTCGGCATGCGGCTCGAAGGCCGCGGCAGGCTCTCCGAGCTGCTGCTCGGCGTCTGCGTGTCCGCGTTCCTGGTGCTGGCGAGCCTCACCACGTGGCGGTTCGTCGCGTTCCGCGCTGCGGTGAAGGAGGACTTCACAGACCCCCGCAGGGCGTTCGGGTTCTTCACGTTCGTGGCCGGCACCAACGTGCTGGGGGTGCGGCTGGGCATGGAGGGCGCGCACGTCGCCACTGCCGTGCTGCTGGTGCTCGCCGGCCTGGCCTGGCTGGCTCTCGGGTACGTCGTCCCTTGGACTGCCGTGCTCGGCCGTCAGGAGCGGCCGGTCGTGGCCACCGCGAACGGCACCTGGTTCATCTGGGTCGTCGCGAGCCAGTCCGTCGCCGTCGCGGCCGCCGCCCTCGAACCGGTCTACGACTCGGTGCGTCGCGAGCTGGCGGTGCTCGCGGTCGCGTCGTGGTCGGTGGGGGTGTTCCTGTACGCCGCGACCGGCGTCCTGGTCGCGCTGCGGCTGATGCTCTACGAGTTCGGGCCCGACGACCTGACGCCGCCGTACTGGGTCGCCATGGGCGCCCTGGCGATCACCGTGCTTGCCGGGGCCCGGATCGTGGAGATGGCCGACGCTCCGATGGTCGCCGTCACTCGCGACCTGATCGCCGGCCTGGCCGTCGTCTTCTGGGCGTTCGCGACCTGGCTCATCCCCGTGCTGGTCGCCGCCGGCTGGTGGCGCCATGTGCGGCGCCAGGTGCCGCTTCGGTACGAGGCCACGATGTGGAGCATCGTCTTCCCGCTCGGCATGTACGCCGTCGCCGGGATCTACCTGGGCCGGGCCGACCACCTCCCGGTGGTCGAGGCGGTCGGCTCTGCCGAGCTGTGGGTCGCGGGCGCAGCCTGGGTCACGGTGTTCGTCGCGATGGTCCGCAACGTCATCGGCACGGTGCTCCGACCCCGCAAGCCCGCGACCGTCGGCGGGTGACCGCCCGACGGGGGCCGGTCAGTCGCGGGCCGCGGTGCCCTCGACGTAGTCGGAGTCGTGCGACTTGACCCAGGACATCAGCTTGCGCAGCTCGCGGCCGGTGGCCTCGATCGGGTGCTGCTCGCCTTTGGCGCGAAGCGCCATGAACTCCGGGGCGCCGGCGTCCTGGTCGGCGATGAACCGCTTCGCGAAGGCGCCGTTGCGGACGTCGGCGAGCACAGCCTGCATGTTCTCCTTCACGTGCGGGTCGATCACCCGCGGCCCGGACACGTAGTCGCCGTACTCCGCGGTGTCCGACACCGACCAGCGCTGCTTGGCGATACCGCCCTCGTACATCAGGTCGACGATCAGCTTCAGCTCGTGCAGGCACTCGAAGTAGGCGACCTCGGGCTGGTAGCCGGCCTCCACGAGGGTCTCGAAGCCGTACTGCACCAGCTGCGACGCCCCGCCGCAGAGCACCGCCTGCTCGCCGAACAGGTCGGTCTCGGTCTCCTCGGTGAACGTGGTCCTGATGCCGCCGGCACGCAGCCCGCCGATGGCCTTGGCGTAGGACAAGGTGAGCTCCCAGGCCTTGCCCGTGGCGTCGACCTCGACCGCGAGCAGGACCGGCACGCCCCTGCCCTCGGTGAACTCGCGCCGCACCAGGTGGCCGGGCCCCTTCGGCGCCACCATGCACACGTCGACGCCTTCGGGGGGCTGGATGTAGCCGTAGCGGATGTTGAAGCCGTGCCCGAAGAACAGCGCGTCGCCCGCGACCAGGTTGGGCGCCACCGCCTCGGCGTACAGGCCGCGCTGCGCCGGGTCCGGGGCGAGGATCACCACGACGTCGGCCTCCTCGCAGGCCTCGCCGGGGGTCAGCACCCGCAGGCCCTCGGCCTCGGCCTTGGCGCGGCTCTTCGAGGTCTCCGGCAGGCCGACGCGGACGTCGACACCGGAGTCGCGCAGCGACAGCGCGTGCGCGTGCCCCTGGCTGCCGTAGCCGAGCACCGCCACGTGGCGGCCCTGGATCACCGCCAGGTCGGCGTCGTCGTCGTAGATCATCTCGGCCACGGTGTCAGGACTCCTTCGTTGTCTGTGGGCGGGGTGAGTGAGGGGACGCCGGGGGTGCTCAGCCGGCCGACGCGACCGGCACCGGCACGGTCTTCAGCGTGCGGTCGGTGATCGACCGCGAGCCGCGGCTGATCGCGACCATGCCGGACTGCACCAGCTCGCGGACGCCGAAGGGCTCCAGCATCCGCAGGAAGTCGCCGACCTTGCCCTCGTTGCCGACCAGCTGGATGGTCAGCGCGTCGGTGGCCACGTCGATCACCTTGGCCCGGAACAGCTGGACGATCTCCAGCACCTGGCCGCGGCTCTCCGCGTCCGCCTTGACCTTGACCATGAGCAGCTCTCGCTGGACCGACTGGGCGGGGTCGAGCTCGACGATCTTGATCACCTCCACGAGCTTGTTCAGCTGCTTGGTGACCTGCTCCAGCGGCGAGGACTCCACCGAGACCACGATGGTCATCCGCGAGATGTCCGGGTGCTCGGTCGGCCCGACGGCCAGGCTGTCGATGTTGAAGCCCCGGCGGCTGAACAGGCCGGCGATGCGGGCCAGGACGCCGGGCTTGTCCTCGACGAGGACCGACAGGGTGTGTGTGCTCATCCAGGGTTCCTCACAGCTCGTCCTCGTCGAACACGGGAGCCAGGTCCCGGGCGAACTTGATGTCGTCGTTGCTGGTGCCGGCGGCCACCATCGGCCACACCATCGCGTCGCGGTGCACCCTGAAGTCCACCACGACCGGCACGTCGTCGATCTCCATGGCCTTGGTGATGGTCGCGTCGACGTCGTCGGGTGAGTCGCAGGCCAGCCCCACGCACCCGTAGGCGTCGGCGAGCTTGACGAAGTCGGGGATGCGGCGGTGCGTCTCCCGCTGCAGGTCGGTGTTGGAGTAGCGCTCGGAGTAGAACAGCGTCTGCCACTGCCGCACCATGCCCAGCGCGGAGTTGTTGATCACCGCCACCTTGATGTTGATGCCCTCCATGGCGCAGGTGGCGAGCTCCTGGTTGGTCATCTGGAAGCAGCCGTCGCCGTCGACCGCCCACACCGTCGCGTCCGGCCGGCCGACCTTGGCGCCCATGGCGGCGGGCACCGCGAAGCCCATGGTGCCGAGCCCTCCGGAGTTGATCCAGGTGCGCGGCCGCTCGTAGGAGATGAAGTGGGTGGCCCACATCTGGTGCTGGCCGACTCCGGCGACGTACACCGCCTCGGGGCCGGCGATGCGGCCGAGCCGCTCCAGCACGTACTGCGGGGCCAGCGACCCGTCGGTGGGCGGCTCGTAGCCGAGCGGGTACTTCTTCTTCACCCCGGCGAGGAACGCCACCCAGCCCTCGTAGTCCCCCTGCCTGCCGGCGTCCGCCTCGGCCTGCAGCGCGACGAGCAGGTCTGCGATCACCTCCTTGCAGTCGCCCACGATCGGCACGTCCGCCGTGCGGTTCTTGCCGATCTCCGCAGGGTCGATGTCGGCGTGGATGACCTTGGCGTACGGCGCGAAGGACGCCAGCGCGCCGGTGACCCGGTCGTCGAACCGTGCGCCGAGGCTGATGATCAGGTCGCTGCGCTGCAGCGCGCCGACGGCGGCGACGGTGCCGTGCATGCCGGGCATCCCCAGATGCTGGGGGTGGCTGTCGGGGAAGGCGCCCCGGGCCATGAGCGTGGTGAGCACCGGGATGCCGGTCAGCTCCGCGAGCCGGGCCAGCTCTGCCGACGCGCCTGCCCGGATCACGCCGCCGCCGACGTACAGCACCGGTTTGCGGGACTCCACGATCAGCTTCGCCGCCTCGCGCACCTGCTTGGCGTGGGGCTTGGTGACCGGCCGGTAGCCGGGCAGGTGCAGCTCGCCGGGCCAGGTGAAGGTGGTGGGCGCCTGCAGCGCGTCCTTCGCGACGTCGACGAGGACCGGCCCCGGACGGCCGGTGCGGGCGAGGTGGAACGCCTCCGCGACGGTGCGTGGGATCGCGTGGGGGTCGGTGACCAGGAAGTTGTGCTTGGTGATCGGCATCGTGATGCCGCGGATGTCCGCCTCCTGGAAGGCGTCTGTACCGATGGCGGCCGCGCCGACCTGGCCGGTGACGGCGACGATCGGGACCGAGTCCATGTGCGCGTCGGCGATCGGGGTGACCAGGTTGGTCGCACCCGGTCCCGACGTCGCCATGCAGACCCCCACGCGGCCGGTGGCGGCGGCGTACCCCTGCGCCGCGTGGCCCGCGCCCTGCTCGTGCCGGACCAGGATGTGCCGGATCTTGCTGTCGTAGAGCGGGTCGTACGCCGGGAGGATGGCGCCCCCCGGGATGCCGAAGATGTTCTCGGCTCCGGCCGCCTCCAGCGACCTGATCAGACTCTGCGCGCCCGTGACGGGGGCTGCCCCGGTCTGCTCTGCCATCAGCTCTTC
>JBIOYO010000360.1:0-2443 GCA_044870175.1 Nocardioidaceae bacterium
CCTGTGCCCTGCTGCCCTTCGCGCTCGCGGGCGCCTGGGCCAAGGCGGTCGCGCTGGACACCGACCGGTACGTCGAGACGGTCGGCCCGCTGGCCGAGGACCCGGTCGTCCAGGACGCCGTCGCCGCCCGGCTGTCGGCGGCCGCGACGCGCGCCATGGACCTGGAGGCCCGCGCACCCGCCCTGGCCCAGCACCTTCCACCGGCGCTGCGCCCCTACCTCGACTCCGCCGCGGCGAAGGGTGCCGAGCTGCTCACCGACGACGTGGTGGAGGCGGCCGAGGAGCTGGTGGACCGGACCGCCGCCGAGGTGCTGGCGAGCCCCCAGTTCGCCGACGCGTGGGAGCAGGCCAACCGGTCGGCGCACGAGCAGCTCCTTGCGGTGCTGAGCGAGGAGCCGGGCCAGGCCGGCGGCGACCGGCGTGTGTCGCTGGAGCTCGGGACCGCCCTTGGCACCGTCTTCGGGCTGCTTGTCGACCGGGGACTGGTCGAGGAGGCCGACGTCCCGGACGTCGAGGTGTCCTTCGAGCTGGTCCGCACCGGCGACCTCGAGCGGGCGAGGGAGCTGTACCGCTGGCTGGACGCGCTGGGTCTCTGGCTGCCGGTCGCCTGGGCGGTGCTGCTGGGGCTGACCCTGCTCCTCGGCCGGTCCGCGCGCACCCTGGTCTGGCTGGGCGCCGGGTCCCTGGTCACGCTCGGACTGCTCGCGCTGACCCTGGTCGTCGGGAGGGACCTGGCCCTCGACCGCGTCGCCGACCGTGACCGCGAGGTTGCCGGGGCGGTGTGGGACGCGGTCCTCTCCTCGCTCTGGCAGCTGCTGGCCGTCGCCGCCGCGGTCGCCGCTGTCGCCCTGGTGGCGGGGTGGCTCGCCGGGCTGCTGTCGCGTCGCCGGCGCACGGCCGCCTGAGGCCGGCGATGGAGGTCGCGCTGGGGCTGGTCGCACTGGTGGCCACGGTGACCGCGGTGGGCGCCCTGTGCGAGAGGTATGAGCTCTCCACCCCCATCGTCCTGGTCGCCGTGGGGATCGTCGCGTCGTTCCTGCCGTTCGTGCCCGAGGTGCATCTGGAGCCCGAGGTGGTCCTGGTCGGGCTGCTCCCCCCGCTGCTGTACGCCGCCGCGCTGCAGACCAGCCTGGTGGACTTCAACGCCAACAGGCGCTCGATCCTGCTGCTCTCGGTGGGCCTGGTCGCCTTCACCACCCTGGGCGTCGGACTGGTGGTGCACGCGCTCGTGCCCAGCGTCGGCTGGCCCGGCGCGTTCGCGATCGGCGCGGTCGTCGCCCCGCCCGACGCCGTGGCGACGTCCGCGGTCGCACGGCGTATCGGCATGCCGCGCCGCATCGTCACCGTGCTCGAGGGCGAGTCGCTCCTCAACGACGCCACCGCCCTGGTCGCCCTGCGCTCGGCCATCGCCGCCGGCACCGCAGCGGTCACCTGGCACGGCGTGGCGCTCGACTTCCTGCGCGCGGCCGGTGGTGGTGTCCTGGTCGGCATCGTCGTCTACAAGGTCGTCGCGGCCGTCCGCCACCGGCACATCACCGACGTCGCGATCGACACGGCCACCTCCATGCTCGCCCCGTTCGTCGCGTACGTCGCCGCGGAGCGCATCCATGCGTCCGGAGTGCTCGCCGTCGTGGTCTCGGGACTCCTCCTCGGCCACCAGGCGCCGGTCCTGCAGACGGCGACCAGCCGGATCGCGGAGCGGATCAACTGGGGCACCATCTCGTTCCTGCTGGAGAACACGGTCTTCCTGCTCATCGGCCTGCAGGCGCGCTGGATCCTCGACGGCGTCCAGGGCTCGGCGCTGTCGACCGGGACCATTGCCACTCTGTGTCTGGCGTCCCTGCTCGCTGTCGTCGTGCTGCGGCTGGTCTGGGTCTTCTCGGCGAGGTACCTCCTGGTGCGGCCTCGCGCCGACCCGGCCACGGGCCGGGTGCCGTCGGCGGCGTACACGATGGTCATCGGCTGGGCCGGGATGCGCGGCGTGGTCACGCTCGCGGCGGCCTTCGTCATTCCCACGTCCTTTCCGCACCGCGAGGTGCTGGTGCTGCTCGCGCTCGTGGTCACCGCCGGCACGCTGCTGCTGCAAGGGCCGACCCTGCCGTGGCTGGTCCGCCGGCTGCACGTGCCCTCACCCGACCCCCGCGAGGACGCCCTGGCCCGGGCCGGCGTGCTCCAGGAGGCGGGGCAGGCGGGCCTGGAGCGGCTCTCGGACATCCCGGCGGAGCCGGACGAGGACCTGGTCCGGACGCTGCTGCGCGCACGGGTGCGCGAGCGCTCCCACGCGGCCTGGGAGCAGCTCGGGCACGGGTCCGGCACCGAGACCCCCAGTGAGGCCTACGCCCGTCTCCGGCTGGAGATGCTGGGTGCCGAGCGCGAGCAGGTGCTGAAGATCCGGTCGACCGGCGAGGTGCCGAGTGAGATGGTCGCCGACGTCCTGGCCGCG
>JBIOYO010000361.1:0-3178 GCA_044870175.1 Nocardioidaceae bacterium
GGTCGGGCATCTGGTCGTAGATCTGGCGCAGCACCGGTGCCATCTTCTGGCTCACCCGGCCGGCGACGATCATCAGGTCCGCCTGCCGCGGCGACGCCCGGAACACCTCCATGCCGAACCTGCCGAGATCGTACCTGGGCCCGCCGCTGGTCATCATCTCGATGGCGCAGCAGGCCAGGCCGAACGTGGCCGGCCAGAACGACGCCTTGCGGAACCACCCCGCCACGCCCTCCACAGTGGTGAGCAGCACGCCACTGGGGAGCTTCTCCTCGATGCCCATTACGTCAGCGCCTCCCTCGCGGCTGCCATCGGTTCCAGCAGCTGTGGGCCTTTCCGCTGGATCGTGTCGGGCACGGAGCTGGTCACCTGCCCCGCGGTGTAGTCGAGCGACTGGCTGAGTTCCCAGACCCTGTTCACGTCCACGAGGCGACCCTCCAGTTCGCGCACCAGGGGCCGCCCGCGCCCGGTCGTGGTTGGTGCCGCATCAGTCCCACTCCAGGCCCCCCCGCCGCCACACGTACACGTAGGCCACGAAGACGGTGGCGATGAACAGCACCATCTCGACGAGCGCGAACACACCCATCTGGTCGTAGCTGACCGCCCACGGGTACAAGAACACGATCTCGATGTCGAAGACGATGAACAGCATCGCGGTGATGTAGTACTTCACCGGGAACCGGCCGCCGCCGATCGGCTGTGGCGTCGGCTCGATGCCGCACTCGTAGGAGTCCAGCTTGGCCCGGTTGTAGCGCTTGGGGCCCACGATCGAGCTCATCAGGACCGAGAAGACCGCGAACCCGAAGGCGACCGCCGCCAGTGCGACCACCGGGATGTAGAGATCCAAGGCTTGCGTCTCCTGTCCTGTCGTGGTCGGTCTCGCGCCGGCCGCGGGTTATGCGGTCGGGGCCAGTCTGCTCAGGGTGTTGATCACCCGGTCCGACGCGTCGGCGCCGCCCGGGTCGGTCAGGTTGGCCATCAGCTTGAGCAGGAACCGCATCGCCGCCTCCCGCTTCAGCCCGTGCCTGGTGGCCTGCTTCATGACGGCCGGGTTGCCGATCAGCCTGGCGAACCAGCGGCCGAGCGTGAAGTACCCGCCGTACGCCGAGTCCATGGCGGCCGGGTACCCGCGCAGAACGCGCTCGCGCCCCGGACCGTCGCGGCGGACCAGCGCCTGCACGACGGTGTGCGCGGCGACCTCGCCCGCCTCCAGTGCGTAGTCGATGCCCTCGCCGTTGAACGGGTTGACCATGCCGGCGGAGTCGCCCACCAGCATCAGCCCGTCGCGGTAGTGGGGCTTGCGGTTGAACCCCATCGGCAGGGCGGCCGAGCCGTTGCGCCCCACCCGGTTCTCCTCACCGAAGCCCCACTCCTGCGGGGTGTGGTCCAGCCAGCGGCGCAGCACGTCGCGGTAGTCGACGGACCCGAAGCCGCGGGAGGTGTTGAGCACGCCCAGCCCGACGTTCGCCGTGCCGTCCCCGACGCCGAAGATCCAGCCGTAGCCGGGAAGCAGGGCGCTGCGCCCGGGCGGGCCGTCCCACAGCTCCAGCCACGACTCCATCCATGGGTCGTCGTGCCGGGGGGTGGCGTAGTAGCCGCGGATGCCCACGGCCATGGGCCGGTTCTCGCGGCGGCGGATGCCCAGGGCCAGCGCCATGCGCCCTGAGACGCCGTCGCAGGCGATGACCACGGGGGCCGTGTACGTCGTCTCGGCGGCCACTGCGCGGCCGCCCCTGGCGGCCCCTCGAGCGGCCCCTCGAGCGGCCCCTCGAGCGGCATGGTCCTCGACCGGGCGGGCGGTCACGCCCACCACCCGGCCGGTGCGCTCGTCGAGCACCGGACCGGTCACCGCGGTCTGCTCCTGCAGCCGGGCCCCGGCCTTCTGGGCGTGCCGGGCGAGGATCTCGTCGAGGTCGGCCCGCGTGCGGACCAGGCCGAAGTCGGGGAAGGTGGCCAGCTCGGGCCAGGGCAGCTCCAGGCGGTGCCCGCCCCCGACGATCCGCAGGCCGTGGTTGCGCAGCCAGCCGGGCCCGTCGAGGTCCAGGCCCATCCCGACCAGCTGCCGGACCGCCCGCGGGGTCAGCCCGTCGCCGCACACCTTGTCGCGCGGGAAGGCGGCCCGCTCCAGGAGGAGGACGTCGACGCCCGCGGTGGCGAGGTGGTAGGCGGTGCTGGCGCCCGCGGGTCCGGCACCGACCACGATGACGTCGGCGCGGGTCTGGTCCGCACTCGTCCGGCTCATCTTGCGGTGACCTCGGCCTCCCTCGTCGGCACCACTGCCACGTGCGCTGACACATCTGCCCCATGAGCTGGTTTGTGATCCGGTTCACGAGGCGGGCACGGACAGTCTAGGAGTCCACGCTCCTCGGAGGGAACCCGGGTCGGCCCACCCCGACGCGGCTCGGACCTGCGGATCCTCGTCATGTCGACGTGCTCATATTGGCGGCACCGGTCCGCGCGCCCGGGGCGGTCGCGTGGTGCAGCGCGACGATGCCTCCGGACAGGTTGCGCCAGCGCGCGTCGCGCCAGCCGGCCGCGCCGACCCAGGCCGAGAGGCCGGCCTGGTCCGGCCAGGCGCGGATGGACTCGGCGAGGTAGACGTAGGCCTCGGGGTTGGAGGAGACCGCCTTGGCCACCCGGGGCAGGGCCCGCATGAGGTACTCCAGGTAGACGGTGCGGAACGGTGGCCAGGTCGGCGTGCTGAACTCGCACACGACCAGCCGCCCCCCGGGCCTGGTGACCCGGAGCAGCTCGCGCAGGCCGGCGTGGGGGTCGACCAGGTTGCGCAGCCCGAACGAGATGGTGACCGCGTCGAAGGTGTCGTCGCGGAACGGCAACCGCATCCCGTCGCCGGCGGCGAACGGCAGCCGCGGCCGGGCCTTCTTGCCCACCTGCAGCATCCCGAGCGAGAAGTCGCAGGGGACGACGACGGCACCGGCCTCGGCGAACGGCTCGCTGGACGTGCCCGTGCCGGCGGCGAGGTCCAGGATCCGCTCGCCGCGCCCGGGGGCGACCGCCTCGACGACCGCCGAGCGCCACCGGCGGTCCTGCCACAGCGAGATCACGTCGTTGGTGAGGTCGTAGCGCTTGGCGACGCGGTCGAACATCGCCGCGACGTCGACGGGGTCCTTGTCCAGGTCCGCGCGGGTCACCAGGTCACCCTGTCACAGTCGCCGTCCCA